>JAAFGX010000057.1 GCA_010365115.1 Paludibacter sp. | reverse complement strand
TAGTCGGTAGTTGGTAGTCGGTAGTTGGTAGTCGGTAGTTGGTAGTCGGTAGTTGGTAGTCGGTAGTCGGTAGTCGGTAGTTGGTAGTCGGTAGTAAGTAGTCGGTAGTTGGTAGTTGGTAGTCGGTAGTAAGTAGTCGGTAGTTGGTAGTCGGTAGTTGGTAATAAGTAGTTGTTAGTAAGAAGTTGGTAGTTGAAATGCTTTATAAACATTACAAACTTTATAAACTTTCAAACTTCATAAACTTTACAAACTTTACAAACTTTATAAACTTCATAAACTTTCAAACCTTACAAACTTTATAAACTTTCAAACCTCATACATGTTTCTCAGCGCAATAAGACGAACGAACCAATGGCGCACTTTCAACTTGCCGGAATCCTTTCTTTAAACCGATTTGCTTGTATTCTTCAAATATTTCGGGAGTAATATATTCGCTTACAGCAATGTTTTTACGCGAAGGTTGCATGTACTGTCCAATAGTCAAAATAGAACAACCGGTAGCAAGTGCATCATCCATTAATGCCAATACTTCATCTTCGGTTTCACCCAGGCCAAGCATAATTCCGGTTTTGGCAACTATTTGACTCGATGCAATATGTTTCAGTACTTTTAAACTGGTTTCGTATTTTGCTTTGGTGCGAATTTGAGGTGTGAGCCGACTTACTGTTTCCAGATTGTGGGAAATAATATTTGGTTTTTCTGCAATTATCAAGTCAATCAATTTGGTATTTCCATCAAAATCAGGAATCAACACTTCCAAAGTGGTATCAGGATTAATTATTTTAATTGCCCTAATTGATGCAGCCCAATGTGCAGCCCCACCATCCTCTAAGTCGTCACGATCAACTGATGTTATCACCGCATGTTGCAGATTCATCAGTTTTATCGATTGGGCAAGCTGTTCCGGCTCATTGGGGTCGGGTGGGAGCGGACGACCGGTGAGCGTATTGCAAAACTTACACGATCGGGTGCAAATTTCTCCCAGAATCATGAAGGTAGCTGTTCCCTTGTTCCAGCATTCGCACATGTTCGGACATTTTCCACTTGAACAGATTGTATAGAGATTATGCTCTTTTACTACTTTATTCACAAGTGTATATTGAGCATTGATTTGCATTTTTGTTTTTAACCACTCGGGTTTACGAAGGTACGCCATGAGATATTTTTTATTGGCAAAGATACAAAACATCTTTTGTAAACCGTAAAGTTAGAATCAGATATAATCATAGTGGAATGTTTTTGTGAATAATTTATTTATTTTTTTTAATTGTTTGAGTTTATTGATTTTTTTTGCTTTCTTTGCATTATACAACATACATTAGAACTATGATTTTAAAATATATTACTCTTGCTTCTGCATTCAACTTTCTTCTATTAGCTATTGTACTATTGTTTAAAAAAGCTCCCAATAAAAAAGCGAATAATATTATGGGAGCTCTTTTTTTAGTTATTGCACTCTATTCGTATTTAGTATCATTTCGTTTTAAATCCCTCATTGAAGGCAACTATACTGCTCTTACACACTATATTCCAATCGACGGTATTCTGTTGCTGTTAATGGCACCCTGTTTATATTTGTATATACTTACCATATTGAACAAACCAGTGAATTTCTCGGATTGGAAAATGCTTTTTCATTTAACCCCCACAATACCGTTCATAATATTTATAATTTATTTTTTTTCGCTTCCCCTGTCCTTAAGAATTGATTGGTTTGTAAGGGATTTTACAGTGGGCACTTGGGAAAATAATTTATTGAATGTTGTACTTTACACACAAATACCGATTTATTTATTAGTTTGTTATTCGGTTATTAAAAAACAATTGAAAGTGAGTGATAAAGTCACGGTCAACAATGTTCAACTGGATATTTCGTGGTTGAAAACGTATTTGATAATGAATATAAGTTTTATCCTTCTTTCTGCTCCTTTGTGTTTTTATTTTGCCAACGAAAGAGC
This sequence comes from Paludibacter sp., assembly GCA_010365115.1. GTDB lineage: Bacteria > Bacteroidota > Bacteroidia > Bacteroidales > Paludibacteraceae > Paludibacter. The sequence goes on along the minus strand of JAAFGX010000057.1, from coordinate 43,267 downwards.
AAATATTATTATTGGTGAGATAGGTATGAATATTCAGTTTGTCTATATCTTTTTTAAATCCGCTTTTCAGAAGAATATTTTTTCGACTGAATCTATTTCAAAATTGAAGAATGAATCTGTTCTCAAAATTGATGATCAGATTGCAGATGATTATATGTTAAAGCTACAATCCCTTATGCTTTCAAGCAAACCATATTTAAAAGAAGATTGTAATTTACAAACTATCTCAGAGCTTACGGGTATTTCAGTTCATCAATTGTCAAATATTTTAAATGGCCGGCTCAAAAAAAGTTTTACCGAATTTGTTAATGAGTACAGAATTAATGAATCCAAAGCAATTCTGAGTTCAAATTTATCTGAAAAAATTACACTTGAAGCGGTTGGTTTCGACTGTGGTTTTGGATCAAAAAGCAATTTCAATAAAACGTTTAAAAAGCACACAAACCTTACTCCATCTGAATTTCGTCAACAATTCAAAGCTTAAAAACAAATCAATCTAAAATTTACTTAAGTAGAAACCACGATAAATGGTTTCTACTTTTTTTTTTGAAAATAATGAAATTCTGACAATGGATGCTTGTATTTGAAAATAAAATGTCACAGAAAACTTGTGCAGTATTATAAAACTACACGTATCATTGTAGCAAATACTCTAATTTTGTAGCACATTTTTGAAGAAGACCAGAGTTTGTGATATTTAATGTTTCCAAAATATATTGCAAGTTAAATCAATTAACCATTCATTTTAGTATAGTGATAGTACCTATTTGAACACTTTAAAAATATCATGTCTGTTTACCTTTTCTATGAAAAAACCCGATGCAAGTTTGTACTTGCATCGGGTTTATTTTTGATTAGTACCACTTAAAAATTTTCAATCCAACAGCAAAAGTTACTAAGCCTGTTGCGGTAAGTATCAATGTTTCTTTCCAAATGTCAATTATTCCTGCACCCTCGTTGAATACACTCCTAACACCATCTGCCAGCATGGTTAGCGGCAAATTTCTGATAACAGGAATTGCCCATTCAGGGAAATTTTGGTAACTGAAGAAAATGCCGGAAACCACCATCATTGGTGTAACTATGGCATTAATGAGTCCATTCCCTATTTCCGGATTGGATGTTCGGGATGAGATAAGTACAGATGTTCCAGCAAATGCTAAATTTCCTGCAATGAAAAGAAATATTAATGCAAATGGATTTCCTTGTATTTGTATGTCGAAATACCACCAAGCGAAGAAGAATAAGAATAGTACTTCGATAAGGTTCATAAAGAAACGAGCTGTGATAAGCGCAATAAGCAGATTCGATTTTTTCATTGGAGTGGCTACCATGCGGCGAAGGAGTTTTTTAGATCTTCGTTCGATAAGTGTATAACTGATTCCCCACGAAGAAGACATCATAATTCCCATTGCCAGCAAACCGGGAATAAGGAAATCGATATAACGTGTACCCGCTACGGTTAGTGGTTTAATTTCTTCTTGATGAGATGAATAATAACCAGTTCCATTATAAACCACTCCTTTCACCAATTGATAAAGTAATTGGGCGTCAGAATTTGCCGGATCGAAATAATAGTATATTTTGTTGTCAATAACCTGTACAATAAGACTTATTGTTCCTTTCTTGAGCATTACATGTGCTTCTTCATTCGTGCATTCGTGAAATGTTAGATTAATATTCCCGAGTTTTTTGTTGCTGAGTGCCAGAATGTAATCTCCTTTTTGTTTGCCTGGATAATGTTCAATAATATCTGAAAGAACAGATTTTTGAATAGAGGAACTTTCATTCTGATATATCACAGCTATTTGCCGATTAATGTCTTGTTTGTTGGTAAAAGCAATTCCCAGGCCCCACGCCATAAGAATTGGAAATCCGATACCCCAGAAGAGAACTGCCGGCTCACGTACAATTTCCTTTATATGGGATATAATGAGTCGGTAGAGTTGATTATTCATAGGATAATTAATTGATTCATTTTTTTTAAGGAGTGTTAATCATACAAATGCCTACCTGTCATGTTGATAAAAAGTTCATCCAGACTATGGGTGCCATTATATTTCTGCAAAAGATTTTCGAGTGTATCATCAGCTAAAATATTTCCCTGATCCATAATGATAATGCGGTCGCAAAGAAACTCGGCTTCGTCCATGTAATGCGTTGTAAGAATTAATGAAGTGTTTTTTTCGTCCTTCAGGTTTTTTAGAATAGTCCAGATTCCCCGACGAGCATGTGGATCGAGACCAGTTGTTGGTTCATCTAAAAGAAGAATTAAAGGTTTGTTGAGCAATGAAATACCCAAAGCAAGGCGTTGACGTTGACCACCCGATAAGTTATTGACATATGATTTTTTTTTCTCTTGTAATTCTACCAGTTCAATCACTTCGTTTACCCTATTCGTTCCCAAATTATAAAAACTGGCAAAAAGTTGAGTGGTTTCGAACACGGTGAGACGATCAATAAATTTTGTTTCCTGCAACGAAAGGCCAATCAATTTATGTATTTCACCTTGATTTGATTTCCATGTTTTTCCAGCAATTTTAATGACGCCTTCATCAGGTTTTTGCAGTCCTTCAATCATTTCTACAAGTGTTGTTTTGCCTGCACCATTTGGTCCGAGTAAACCTACAAATTCACCGGGCTTTATCAATAAATCTACACTTTTTACAGCATGTACTTCTTTGAATGATTTTTTTACTTTGCTAACTTCAACTATAAATTCCATAGAAGTTTTTTTTGTTTAACTATCTTTTAAAACCAAATGGGAAGTGATTTGTTCAACTTTAGAATTAATTGAGATTCAAAAAAATACGATGAATGCGAATCATGAGTTGTTTTCAACTCCTGATTCGCATTATGAAATAGATAACTCCAAGTTATACCAAATGAATTTTTATTTCAGCCCAAAGTCAACTTTGGTATAATGCCGATTGAGTATTTCGAGATTCCGCTTGCGGAAGGCATATCGTAGCATAGCGGAGATCCCGTCACACGAGAGAAATAAACAGTACAATCCCGTTACACGGGATGTTCCATTTGACGCACTTGCCTGGGGCAGGCAGGGTCGACATTGGACTGAATTATATCTGCAATCGGTATTATACCAACTGTACATTTAAAATAGTCCAATCTGTTTTAAATGTCTACTGTTGTTAATGCCGATTGCAAATTCCGCTTGCGGAAGGCTTTCAAACAAATAGTACAATTAGACAAACTTGCCTGCGGCAGGCAGGGTCGACATTGGACTATATTGTTTGTGCAATCGGTATTACTTTATAAAAGCTTAATAAAACCAAAAAACCGCAATAAGCAGAAGCTTACAGCGGTTTTTCATTATATCGTACTTCTGTGGAAATTACATTCCGAAGCTTAATAAAGCAATCTGATTATAGAAAGTACTAATCAATCCAACTACCAAAATACCAATAGTACAAATTACAAAGCTGATTTTGGCAGGAATATCACTGGTTACTTTTTCGATAGGAGTTTCATTTGTATTGAGGAACATTGCTTTTATTACTAGTAAATAGTAATACAGCGAAATAATAGTGTTCAGTAAAGCAATGAAAACCAGCACATAAAAACCTTGTTCGGCAGCTGCAGAGAAAATAAAGAATTTGCTGAAAAATCCTGCAAAAGGAGGAATTCCAGCCAATGAGAACAAGGCGATCATCATTACAAAACTTAATTTAGGATTCGTTTGGTACAAACCATTGTAATCTGTCATTTGAATTTTTCCTGTTTTCTGTTCAATTACCGAAAGTACTCCAAATGCAGCAAGGTTAGAGAACATATAAACCAACACAAAATAAACCATAGAAGCCATGCCAAGAGCAGTTCCACTTATGATTGCCAATAGAATATACCCCGCTTGAGAAATAGAAGAAAATGCCAGAAAGCGTTTCAGGTTCTGTTGGCGGATAGCAAATACGTTGGCCACGGTAATACTTACCACAGCAAGTCCGTATAAAATTGGTTGCCAATCAGATATAATGTTTGCAAATACTTTTACTAATAATGTAAATAAAACAAATACTGCTGCTCCTTTTGAAATAACCGAAAGGTAAGACGTAATGTTGGTTTGCGCTCCTTCGTATACATCGGGTGTCCAAAGGTGGAATGGAACCAATGAAATTTTAAAGAATAATCCTACAGCAAAGAAAACAAATGCCATCAATTGCAAAGGTGTTCCTGTAAAAACCGCTGCAATATCGTTGAAATACAACGTACCAGTAGTACCGTAAATCAACGAAATACCAAAAAGTGAAATGCTAGAAGCAAAAACTGCTGACAGAATATATTTTGCACCTGCTTCTGCCGATTTTTTATTGTATTTGTTAAATGCAACCAATGTGGCCATTGGTATTGATGCAGTTTCAAGTCCTATAAAAAACATCAAAAAGTTACCCGACGAAATCATGAAATACATTCCTAACAAAGTAGAAAATGTCAGAAAATAAAACTCACCACGTTTAATTCGGTTAACATCTTCATTCAAGAACTTGTGAGCTTGAAGCAATACAATTAAAGTACCAACATTAAGAATGGTTTTTACATACGTTTGTATCGGTACATATTGATACATTCCACCAGCAATTTCAAAAGCCTCATAAGGAATGCAATTGAGCAATGTATGCACAGCAAATAAAACCAGTGCCACCGGTTGAAAATACCTTAATGCTTTCTCAGTTGCAAATATATCATAAACCAAAAGGATAATCATCAATGCCAACAGGGAAAATTCCTCTTTCATTTGTAAAAAACTACTGTAATCCATTTCTTTATTTTTTTTCGCCCCCAACCCCCGAAGGGGGCTTTTTTGATTATGTATCGTAAATATTAATATGTTCCTTTTTTTTCTTATTCCTCCCCTTTGGGGAGGTTAGGTGGAGCTTATTTTGCCAATTGTGTAATTACAGGCAACACACTTTCGCTTATCATGCTCGAAATCCAAAATGGAGCTGAACCCAAAGCAAAAATAGCTGCAATAAGTGTTACCACCGAAATGCGCTCAAACCATGTTGCATCGGTTAAATGCTTGTGGTGTTCATCCTGAATGGCTCCGAATAATATTTTTCCAACCACTCGTAAAATGTACACAGCAGTAATCACAATGGAAGTACATGCCATAATGGTCAATACACGGTGGAAAGTGTCTGTTTCCTGAAATGCTCCAACAAAAATGGTCATCTCTGCAACAAAACCGCTTAAACTTGGAAGCCCCAATGATGCCAAACCGGCAATTACATAGCTAACTCCAAGGAATGGAAGCACTTTCATCAATCCACCCATTTCGGTAATCAATCGTGTATGTGTTCGTCCGTATATCATGCCTATCAAGGCGAAGAAAAGGGCTGTCATTAAACCGTGCGATAACATTTGAAGAATTGCACCTGTCATGGCAGTTTGGTTCAACATTAGTATCGCAAAAAGTACCAATCCGCAGTGACTTACCGAAGAATAAGCATTGATATATTTTAAGTCGGTTTGCACAACGGCAGAAAATGCTCCGTAAACAACACTAATCGCTGTAAGGATAAGGAAAATCCATGCTAATTCGTGAGCCGCTTGTGGCATTAAATAAATAGCAACACGGAATGCACCATATCCGCCCAATTTCATTAATACCCCGGCGTGCAACATCGAAACCGCAGTAGGAGCGGAGGCATGACCATCGGGCGACCAGGTATGAAATGGGAATAAAGCACCCAAAACTCCGAATCCCATAAATGTAAGTGGGAATAAATAATATTGAGCTTGAATAGGAATAGTCATTTTTGCAATTTCCAATAGGTTCATGCTAGTAGCTCCCGATTGGTAATAAATACCTAAAATACCTACCAACAAAAGAGCAGATCCACCCATTAACATCAAGGTCAACTTCATTGCACCATATTCTTTTCGTCCGCTTCCCCAAACGCCAATTAATAAGTACATTGGGATTAAGGCTATTTCGTAGTACATAAACATGGTGAACAAATCGGTAGAAATGAAGAAACCATATACTCCGATAGACAGCAGCGAATACCACAAGAAAAATTCTTTGGGTAGCGGATCAATTTTCCAAGAAGCAAAAACGCCAGTAAATACAATGATAGAAGTAAGTAGCAACATGGCTACAGAAATTCCATCAATTCCTACCGAATAATGGATATTGAAAGGCGCATACCAAACGGTGTCGGCCGTGAAAAGCATTTCGGCCATATTCCCTGCTGCACGTTCTGTAAGGTACATATAGGTGATTACTCCCGAAAAAATCATCAAAAGCGTTGCTCCCGAAGCCATAACGAATTGAATTTGTTTCCTACTGTTGGAAACGAATAATCCCATCATCATTAATACTGGTACGAGAACGAATAAGGATAAAAAGTTCATATTATATTAAATTGCCCCCAACCCCTAAAAGGGAGTTGAGATATTAGTATTATATTTTAACACATAATTTTTATTCCCTTTCAGGGGGAATAGGGTTTAAAAAATCAGTGCAAGCCCTGCAATCAATAATGTTCCCAACAAAAAAACATATGCATATTGTTGTACCTGACCAGATTGAAAACCTTTAATTCTCACCGAAGTCCATTGTGTTACTCCTGCAAATCCATCCATGGTGGCGTCGATAATGTGACGGTCGAACCATGCGATTGGTGTTGATATACGTTTGAAAATGATTTTCTTGGTAATGAATAAATATACCTCGTCAAGATAAAACCGGTCAGTTGCTGCCCTATGCAGCCCTGAGAAAGTATTCGAAAGTTTCTTTGGTATGTCACTTTCTTTACGATATAAAACAGCAGCCAATGTTATTGATAATATTGCAATTACCATACTGATTGTTGCAACTGTCATATCAATATGTATGTCATAATCAGCACGGTCGCTGGTTACAAAATGACCAAACGGAATAAAACCTGCAAATACAGTTACGGTTGCCAGAAAAACCAATGGAAAAGCCATTGTAAAAGGCGACTCATGAGGCGTATGAGCATGTTTATGTTCTTTACCCCAGAATATGTTGAAATATAAGCGGAACATATAGAAAGCAGTCAAACCGGCAATGAAAGTCATGGTTGCACCCATATACGGACTGAATTCGTAGCAAGCTGATAATATTTCATCCTTACTAAAGAATCCTGAAAATGGATAAATACCTGCAATAGCAAGACATGCAATTAAAAAAGTCCAGTTTGTGATTGGCATATATTTTCGAAGTCCGCCCATGTGGTTCATTTCGTTACTATGAACGGCATGAATAACCGAACCTGCACCAAGGAATAACAACGCTTTGAATATAGCGTGTGTGAACAAGTGGAACATTGAAGCCATGTAACCCAATCCTTCGTGTGCACCATAACCCGAAACACCAAGTGCTACCATCATAAAACCAATCTGAGAGATGGTAGAGAAAGCCAATACACGTTTAATATCGGTTTGAACACAAGCAATAATGGCCGCAAAAAGTGAAGTGAAAGCTCCTACATATGCAATTCCATGTAACACCCCAGGAGCATAAACTTCGTAAACCGGAAACAATCGAGCTACCAAAAATACACCTGCTACTACCATTGTAGCAGCGTGAATCAATGCCGAAACCGGTGTTGGACCTTCCATAGCGTCAGGCAACCAAATTTGCAATGGGAACATAGCGGATTTTCCTGCACCGCCAATAAAAATTAATCCCATTGCCCAGCTCATTACCGAAAGTCCCATAAACGAAACGCCTGTTGTACTTGCAAATACACTTGCGTCTCCAGAAGTTAATATGCCAAAATCGAATGTTTTTGTATAGAACGAAAGAAAAAGTATGCCAACCAAGAATCCTAAATCGGCAAAACGAGTAACGATAAACGCTTTTTTAGCAGCTGTAACCGCGGAAGGTTTGGTATAATAAAATCCGATTAATAAGTAAGACGAAACACCCACCAATTCCCAAAAAATATACATTTGGAAGATATTCGTAGCAATTACCAATCCCAACATGGAGAAGGTAAAAAGAGACAGGAATGCATAATAACGTTGGAAACCCCTTTCGCCTTTCATATAGCCCAGACTGTAGATATTGACCATGAAAGATACTGTGGTGATTACCACCAACATCATAACTGAAATAGGATCCAATAATATGCCCAAATCGATATGTAAAAACTCGGTAAAGCGAACCCATTCAATTTGAAATGGGATTACTTTTTCGTAAACACCAGCAATTTTGTGCATTGAAAAATACTCAAAAGCTGTTAGATAAGAAAGAGCAGTGATAATTCCCAAAACAGAAGTACCAATGGTTCCTGCCACTTTAGGCTTTAATTTGGAATCCATTAGTCCCAAAAATATGAAACTAAGTAGCGGTAGTAAAACTATTAATAATGTATATTGCATTTTTATTAATTAATAATTAAAAATTAATAATTAAGAATTTATTCTTAACTTATTTGATTGTCATAAACTATTTATTGACTGCGTCTTAAAGTCCCAAATACTTTTTTCCTTTGTCCTTCTCTTTTAGGAGAAGGTGTCCGCAGTTGGCGGACAGAAGAGGTTGCGGGATTAGGGGGCTTTATTCTTTCATTTCGTCTAATCCTTCAACATCCATACTTGTCAAATTGCGGTAAATATTGATAATTATAGCAATAGCTACAGCAGTTTCGCAAGCTGAAATAGCAATGGCAAAAAGTGCGAAGAAGAAACCTTCCATTTGACCCGGGTAAAGGTAGTGATTGAAAACAACGAAGTTGATATCGGCGGCATTGAGCATAAGTTCTATTGAAATCAGAATCATAAGTAAACTCCTACGCGATAAAAACCCGTATACTCCGGCAAAAAACATAACCAGACTCACGCCTAAGTATGCTTCTATAGGAACTCCACTTGATATAAAATTTATAAATAAATCACCCATATGATAGTTGGTAGTTAGTAGTTTATAGTTAGTAGTTTATAGCATTGAAGACAGGATAAACCAGTCTGAAAATTAAATGAAACAAATAATTTTAATTATTGCAAATTAGTGTAATTGGTTTAACTTATGTAATTCGTAGTTTGTTTCTTAGGAGTCGGTAGTTTAAAGTTAGGTGTCTTCTTACTTTCAACTATAAACTATAAACTATTTACTATGAACTATTTTATCGTTTTCTTGCAATCATAATAGCACCTACAATACAAGCCAAAAGCAGCACACTGATAAACTCAAATGGCAGTAGGTATTGATATTTCTCTGTTCCCATTAAGGTTAGCCCAATTTCATGAACTTTTTGCTCTGCTGGAACCACAAGTGAATATACTTTGCTTACATTCCAATATATAATGTGTCCGCTAAAAGCCAAACCCACCAATGAAGCTATTCCAGCGGCTATTCGTCTATCTTTACTTTCTTTTTTGATTCTTTCTCCCGGTTTGTTTGTCAGCAGAATGGCAAAAATAAACAACACCATTACACCACCGGCATATACCGCTATTTGTACCGCAAAAAGATAATGATAACCAAGTAATAGATACAATCCGGAAGTTCCTAACAATACGAAAAGTAAATAAGTTGCTGAACGAATAATGCGTTGAGAAGTAACTGCCAATAGAGAGAAAATAGCAATCAGTGTTGCTAAAATGTAAAATATAATTTGTTGTGCCATATGACCCCAAGCCCCCAAAGGGGATGTTGATTAGTTAGAATTATGAATGTTGTATTTTAAAGAACTTGTTCTTTAAGTCCCCCTTCTGGGGATTTAGGGGGCTGTTCTTTCTTTTTTTCTCTCAATCTTGAACCTACGTGATTCAATGTCTGCACCAATTTGCTACGGGTAAATACTGCATTTTCAAACTGATTATTGAACTTTATGGCATCCGAAGGACATGTGATTACACAAAGATTACAAAACGTACACATTCCCAAATCCCAGGTGTAAGTGTCGAGTATTTTTTTCTTCTTTCCATCTTCCGTTTCTATTATTTTAGATAGAACTGTAATTGTTCCATTCGGACAGTTCATTTCGCAAATTCCACAAGCTGTACAAGCGTGTTCGTTGTTTTCATCGTGCGGCATAGTTAATTCGCAACGGAAACGATCAGAAATTACTAATGTTTTCCTGTTTTCCGGGTATTGTTGTGTCACTTTTTTTGTCCACAACTCTTTCCATGTCACACTCATACCTAACAGTAATGACTTTATGCCAGTGAATAAACCTTTGAAATATTGAAATATTGAATTCATTTTGTCTAATTAATAATTGTCAAATCCATACTATTTAAAAGTCCCCTTTCTTCCTCCCTGGTTGGGGTGAGGTTTGGAATTTAGGGAGCTAAAATTGGAAACAAATCCGTTAATGTCAATCCAGCTAAAACAAGAATTACCATAACCACTATATTTACCAGGTTTATAGGCAGTAAGTATTTCCATTCCAGATTTAACAGTTGGTCGATACGCAAACGAGGGAATGACCAACGAACCCACAAACTCAAGAAAATTAAAACGCCTGTTTTGCCAAAGAACCAAACATAAGAAGGAATAAACCACATTACCTGATTAAACGATTCCAAACCATGAATTTGTATTGGCATCCAACCACCTAAGAAAACGGTAGTGGCGATAGCAGCAATGATAAACATATTCAGGTATTCGGCAAGATAGAAAAATCCAAATTGCAAGCCTGAATATTCAGTGTGATAACCTGCCGTTAATTCCGATTCTGCTTCGGGTAAGTCGAACGGTCCACGATTAGTTTCTGCATGTCCCGAAATCAAGTAGATTATAAATGCAATGATAGAAGAAATATGTCCATTGAAAATGTTCCAGCAAAATTCTTGTTTTGCAATCATTTCCGAAAATGACATTGTTCCTGTTAGAATAACGATTGTCATTAAAGCAAAACCAGCCGATAATTCATAACTCACAAATTGAGCTCCACTTCGCATGGCTCCGATCATGGAGTATTTGTTGTTACTAGACCAACCTGCCAGAAGTACACCAATAATTCCCAACGATGAAACCGCTGATACGTATAAAACTCCGATATTAAAATCGACTGACTGCAATGATTTTCCGAATGGAATGGCACCAAAAGTGAGCATTGAAGCTACAATCATAAAAAATGGAGCAGCGAAGAATAAAAACCTATCTACATTGTTGATGCGAATAATTTCCTTTAACAAAATCTTGATTACATCTGCAAAACTCTGCAAGATACCATATTTACCTACGCGGTTTGGACCAAAACGAGCTTGGAAAAAAGCGGTGATTTTGCGCTCTACATAAATAAGTATGATGGCAATAAAAGCATAAGCAGCTAACAACGCAACGGCTACAAGTACAAATTTGATGAATAGTACCCAAAACTCAGGCATATTATCTCTCAAAGTTGTGTCTAACCAGCTGAGCAGGTTTGTAAATTCTAATGGTTGCAACATATTATCTTAGTCTGAAGTCTTTGGAAAAGTCCAACGTCTTTATTTATTTTACTCTCTTTTTATTTCAATTTAAAGTCATTTTATCTATTTGTTGGTTTTCTTTACTACCAACTATAAACTACCTACTAATTTATCTGTCAATATCTGGAATCACATAGTCCATTGAACCGCCAATACCTATAAAGTCAGAAATTTTCTCATTTTTACAAATCAATGGCATTACTGAAACCAAAGCCATGGAAGGAGAACGGAATTTCATGCGATAAGGCGTTTTTTCACCACGACTTTCGATGTACACTCCAAACTCACCTCTACAAGCTTCAATTCGTTGGAAGTATTCACCCACGGGTAGTTTAATAATAGCTTTTGTTTTAGTTAAAATATCTCCTTCGGGAATATTATCAATCAATTGTTCAATAATGTGTAACGATTCTTCAATTTCATCCAAACGGTTCAAGTAGCGCGCATACGAATCACCTTCTGTACGGATAATTTCTTTAAAATCGACTTTACCATATAACGAGTAAGGTTGATGTTTACGAATGTCGCACGACCAACCTGAACCACGACCTGCAGGACCTGTTACTGCATACGAAATAGCGTCTTCTTTCGAAAGTACACCAATACCAACCATACGTCCCAATGCAATCACATTGTGAGAGAAGAAGCGGTCGTACTCTACCAGCTTTTCACGCATATAAGGGATAAATGATTTTACATCTTTCTGAAAATCAGCATAAATGTCGAACATTACACCGCCAATCACATTCTGGTTGATAATAAGACGACCACCACATGTTTTTTCGAAAATATGAAGGATAATTTCACGTTCACGCATACCGTAGATAAAGGCTGTTGTTGCGCCCAAATCGTTAGTTTGGCAAGCCCAAGCAAGTAAATGTGAGTCGATACGGTTCAATTCGTCCATAACGGTACGGATATATTGAGCACGTTCCGGCACTTCAATTTCAGCCGCTTTTTCCACGCACATACACAAAGCATGGCGGTTGATATTGGCCGAAAGATAATCCAAACGGTCAGTAAAGTGAAGTATTTGGGGGTATGTAAGATTTTCGCTTAGTTTTTCAATTCCACGGTGAATATAACCACTATGAACATCAATTTTCTTAACTTTTTCACCGTTTAATGCTGTGCGAAAGTGCATTACACCATGAGTAGATGGATGTTGCGGACCAATATTTATTATATAAGCATCATCCTCAAAAACATTTACCGTTTCCTCAACTAACACTCCATCTCTTTCCATTATACGAGGAGCAATATCCACCATCTCTTTACTTTCCAGCGAAAGCGGATTTAATTCTGGATTTGCATCATAATCTTTGCGCAACGGATAACCAACCCAGTCGGCGTTCAGGAAGAACTTACGCATATCGGGGTTATTAATAAAACGAATGCCCAATAATGCATACACTTCTCGTTCGTTGAAATGTGCTGTTTCAAATAGGTCGGTAACCGAATACAACAATGGATTTTCTCTGTCGAGAGTTCCTGTTTTCAAAACTATTTCTTTCGAAAGGTCATTTGAGGTAGAAAGCATATAAATGACTCCCAATTTTTCGCCCCAGTCCATTCCGATTAATTTTACTAAAAAATCGAAAGGTAAAGCAACATTGTCGCGCAATGTTTTAGCCAAAAGGTGCAGTTTGTTAGGTTCTACTGTTACCGTCAGGATTTTTTTATCCTCAATAACGGCTTCCGGTACAGCATTTAATATTACCTTTTTTATATTTTCCATAATATTACCCCTAACCCCTAAAGGGGAAATAGATTAGTATTGGTTTTTAAATTTTTTCTTGAACAATTACTTGGTTTTCCAAAACTCATGTTTTGCAGTTCGCCTCTTAAAGTCTCCCAAGTGGCATTTAGGAGGCTTTATCTTTGTTTATGTCCCAAAAATTGTTCTATCTTGATTTTACGTTGCAATTGCATTAATCCATAAAACAAAGATTCGGGGCGTGGTGGGCATCCCGGAACATAAACATCTACAGGAATAATAAGATCAACGCCATTTACCACATGATACGAATTTACAAACGGACCACCCGAAATGGCGCAGGCACCCATTGCCAACACATATTTCGGTTCAGCCATTTGGTCGTACACACGTTTAATAAGTGGAGCCATTTTATGAACCATTGTTCCGGCTACTACCATCAAATCGGCTTGGCGCGGACTATTGCGGGTAACTTCCATTCCAAAACGTGAAATATCGTGGTGAGCAGCTGCGGTTGACATAAACTCAATTCCACAACAACTAGTGGCATAAATCAATGGCCAGATTGAATTCGACCGCCCCCAATTGATAAGGTCATCTAACTTACTGAGAATAACGTTTACACCGTTGGCTTCTAATTCTTTCAAATACGATTCTAGGTATTCGTTATCGTTAAATTCCTCTGAAGGAATTCCTTTTATATCAATATCTTTTACTTCCATTTTAATGCTCCTTTCTTCCATGCATATGCCAAACCTAATCCCAAAATGACAATGAAAAATATGATGCTGTACAGCCCTTGAAATCCCAAATCGCGCACAACCGTAGCCCAAGGGAATAGGAAAATTGCTTCAACATCGAACATTAAATACAATATTGCGTATAGGTAATAACCTACTCTAAATTGCATCCACGATGTGCCATGGGTAGGAATTCCACATTCGTATGGTTCTCCTTTTTGAAAATTAAATGATGTTGGTGCTAACAAAATAGCTATTCCCAGACCGGCAATAACCAATACAAGTCCTGTAATAAGAACGACTAAGAAAAGCGATAAGCTGCTCATAAAAATATATATATTCAAAATTTGCATAAAAAACGTTGCAAAGGAACTACAATTTATTCGAAAAACTCTATGTTTTAACATTTAATTGTGATGTAATAAATATCAAGTTGCAATGGATATAATGATTGTAATTGTCATTTAAAATATAGATATACAATTATATATAGTTGTATTTGAAATAGTTTTTGAAATTTTATTTAATAAATTTAAGAACTTTTAGTTTTGTAAATTTTATTTTCTTTTACATTTAACTATTAAATGAAAAATTTATAACAATACATTTTTTCAATATCAAATAAATAAAACCGTATAAATATACATTATATCATTCCGAATGTAAAAATTTTTTTTTAGTTATAATAAAAAAAGCACACTATAAAGTACTATTTTTGTACACGAAAAATGGTACTAAAATTAACATAAAGAGTAAATATGAAAAGGATACTTATTACAGGAGCAACAGGAAATATCGGATTTGAAGTAATTCGATATCTATATAAAAAAGGAACAACAAACAGTATAGTGGCTGCTGTACGCAATGTGGAAAAGGCTCGAATTACATTTAAGGAATTTCCAAAACTTGAATTTGCAGAATTTGATTTTGAGATTCCGGATTTAACTGAAAATGCATTGAGAGATGTGGATTGTGTTTTTTTATTGCGTCCTCCACATCTTTCAAATATTGAAGTATTCAGGCCTTTAGTTGCTAAGATTAAAGAAAAAGGAATTTCACAGGTTGTTTTTCTCTCGGTTCAAGGTGCTGAAAAAAGCAAGATTATACCGCATAATAAAATTGAGAAACTGATTAAGGATTTCAGTCTGAATTATATTTTTCTGCGCCCGAGCTATTTTATGCAAAACCTCACCACAACGTTAATTAGAGATTTACGTACGAAAAATCAAATTATTCTGCCTTCAGGCGATGCTACATTTAATTGGGTAGATATTGAAAATATCGCTGAAGTTGGATCTTTAACTTTAGACAACTTTGAAATTTACAAAAATCAAGCAATAGAGATAACTGGTTCGGAAAATGAGAATTTCGAAACTGTTTCAAAATTATTGAGCAAAACGTTGGATAAGAAAATAGAATTTGTCAACGTTAATCCTTTACGATTTTATAAAATTAAAAAGAAGGAAGGAATGGCAAAAGGAATGATTTTGGTGATGATTATGCTGCATTTCCTGCCACGGTTTCAGAAGGAATCTGTTATTTCCAACAACTACGAAAAATTGACAGGGAAAAAGCCTACAAAATTGATTGAATTTATAAAAAGGGAAAAAGAAAAGTTTTGAGACTTTTTTTTACTCGCAACATTTCTCCATAGAGCAGTTTTCATCTATAGTTTCAAATTCGATGGTAGCATGATGAATGCCTTTTTGAGTGAGTGAATCACGAATTTCATTCTTAATCCCCACCAACTTATCAAGTAATAGGCTGTCTTTTAGTACTATATGGATTGTCAGCACATTGTAATTTCCATCTATTGACCAGATGTGCAAATCATGTACATCTACAATAGCCGGATTGAGTTTTAGGAAATCCGAAATTTCTGTAATATTCATTTCATCGGGAATTCCCTGTAGAATAATGCGCAAGCTTTGGCGCACGTTTTTGTATACGTTCGACAAAACAAAAATGGCAATTAAAACAGATAGAATTGGGTCAATTATTGGCAAATCGAAAAAGTACATAATCACCGAACCAACCAAAATGGCTGCCCAACCTAACACATCTTCGAGTAAATGCAACGAAACTACTTTCTCGTTAATGGAATTCCCTTTTTTTAATCGGAAAACGGCAGCTCCATTCACCAAAACCCCTACAATGGCTAGGACAAACATCCCCTCAGCGTGTGTTTGTTCCGGATGGAAAAGCCGTGGAATGGCGGCTGAGAGAATAAAAATACTTCCTGCTGTAAGTACAATAGAATTAATAATGGCACCCAACAACGAAAACCGCTTGTAACCGTACGAAAAAGTAGCGCTACTTCCTTTTTTTGCCATTTTCTGAAAATACCACGCCAAACCAAGCGATAGCGAATCGCCTAAATCATGTACAGCATCAGATAGAATGGCAATACTATTGGTGAAAAATCCTCCAACAATTTCCAAAAGAGTAAATGCCAAATTTAAAAAGAAAGCAACTTTAATATTTTTTACGTCGGAATGTTGGTGGGTATGATGTTGGTGATCGTGTGACATGTTTTTGTTTTAGTATCAATGATAGTGCAAAGATACTATTTTTTATAACTTGAATTCATTGATTTTTTATTAAAAATCAGTTTGTGTTTCCTTCTAAAAAAGCCTTCATTGGTTTCCAATAGAAGTCATTCCAACCTTTTTTGAGTTCTTCTACTTTATGTTCAGGAACTTTTATTTGTTGGAAAGTTAGATTGGTTTTGTCGCCATATACATAAAAAGACAACTTTGACCAATGCTTGCCTACTTCCTTGCCACTACTATAAATTTGTTTTTGAGTATGGGCAATATCTTTCTCGCTTTTGTTTGAAAATCCATGGTTAGTAAAATCGAATAATAAAATAGGTATTAGAATATATATTCATAATAATCAGTGGTTTAGTATAAATAAATAAATCATTTAATTTTATTGGAAGTAAATCTTATTCGGAATTTAAAATTTTGGATGGTTTCAAATCACACTCATTACTAAATTACCCAATTATCAATCTCTCTAATTATATATGATTTAACAGTTTGAGCATATTTTACATCCTCTACATAAATGTGATTGAGTATCCATTTTCTAACAAATTCATGAAGTTGTTCAATTAATTTCGAATTACAGTATTTGAAAGTATTTTTAAAATTTTGTAACTGTTGTAAAAAGTATAAATGTTGAGTGTTATGTAGCTCAATTTCATCGTATTCTGCAACAAGCATTAGAGATTCTTCGGTTTTGAAATGAATTGTCGATTGTTTTTCTAATTCATCAAGAAAAAATAACATGTTTTCGTAATTATAATTACATTCTCGAACATTTAATATTTTTTTGAAAATATCAAATTGGTTTAAATGCTGATTGTCAATAATTTCTATGTCTAATATGAAACATTCATCCCATGATAGACACTCTTCGTTCATTAATGAGTGATTTTCAGTTTTCATATACAAAATTGATTAAATAAATGTTTCGGTTAACTCTCTGTATTGTTAAACCCTTTTCTAGTCATTTTTCCCCAATTTTTTTTATTCTTTTTCAAAAAAAAGTCCATATTTCCAAACAATGAGAAGATCATTATCATTGGTTGATAAATTATCATCTCAAAAATTATTATTACTGAAATTTGAATTACAAACGATGTTCCCTTATATTTATTAAAGGAATAAGATTCTAGAAATATTGCAAAAAATGAATACATTACAGAAAATGCAAGTAAAAAAGTCAACATTACTAAAAAGACTTGAATATTAACAAATCCTAAAGCGAATATTGTAATAAAATACAATAATCCAAAAAATTCAATTATTGGTGCTAACCATTCAAAGAACACCCAATAAGGAAAACTTAACATCCCAATTGTACCGTATCTGGGATTAAAAAACATATTTTTATGTTTTAATATTGTATCTATCCCACCTCGTGTCCACCGATTTCGTTGACCTGAAAGATTTTTAAATGATTCAGGAACTTCAGTCCAACATAGTGGATCTGGTATAAATGCAACCTTATATTTTTTCTTTTCAATATCATGCATATATTTCCGAAGTCTCACTACCAACTCAAGATCTTCACCCACAGTATTTCTGTCATAACCACCAATTTTAACGACTCTTTTTCTGTCAAATAATCCAAACGCACCAGATATTATTAACAAACCGTTAAGTCTGCTCCAGGCCATTCTGCTTAACATAAAAGCCCGAATATATTCCAATACCTGGAATTTTGCATAAATATTTTTAGGAAAATTCACCTGAGTCACTTTTCCATCAATAACATTGCATGAATTTGCAACTCTTATTACTCCTCCCGCAGCAATAACAATTTGTTTACTATTATCTAAAAATGGTTTTACCATTTTTAAAATGGCATCCGATTCAATAATACAATCAACATCTAGGGCCAAAAATAATTCTTTACTAGAAAGATTGAGTCCGGCATTTAAAGCATCTGCCTTTCCTCCATTTTTTTTATCAATTACAACAAGTTGATTATAAGCTGAATTTCTCGATTTATAAATAGCATTCACCGGTTCGCAAGACAAATTCGATTCAAAAGCTTGATTAACTTTTATCATGTCAAAATTTTCGAGAATAATTTCTAAACTATTATCAGTACTTCCATCGTTTACAATAATAATTTCAAAGTCAGTATAATTAATCGAAAGCAAGCAATTAATATTTTCAACAATTGTTTTTGATTCATTAAATGCAGGTGCAATAATCGAAATTGAGGGTAGATATTTGTAATTTAGAATTAATTTATAATCAACATATCTGTTTTTGTCAATATATTTTTTTATTTCATATATTGATAATAAGCCTGTTAATAAATATATTATGATTAAGCTTATAGCAAATAAAATGTAAAAAATATTGATATACTCTATTATTCCCATTTGTTCCATAAAATAAATTAATTATTAAAATCAAGAACATGATCACAAACTTTACTTACCTCTGGATTGTTTGATCTTTTAAGTTTTGCTATTTGTAATAAATCTATTTTTAAAAGTATTTTGACTGCAATTATTTTTTGTGTAACCGATTCATTTAATGCAACATATATTAGAAAACTAATTATATTTGACTTGTCTGGTGAATGAAATAAAGAATTCAGAATTTCAATTTTACATTGCTCAGAAGCAGATTTATATATATACATAAGGTAAAAGAAATCGTCTTTTGTTTCTGCCAATAAAATATAAGATTTAATAGCTGCTTCACATATAAGAATATTTGAACTTTCAATTTTATTTTTTATTAATTTTTTATACTCTGTTTTTCTAAATTCTCCGATAAGTATAATACTCATTATTACAATTTTTTCATTATCTGAATTAATAAGTGATTCATATTCTATATTTTCATTCCTCAAAACTTGTTGGGTTCTAATAATGTTGTTAATATTCCAGAATGATAAATTAATATTATTGTTTAGTAAAAATAATAAATTATTGTAATTTTCAAATCTAACAATTGTAATTAATGCTGCTGAATTTAATATTTTATTCTTACTCATAGTCAATTTCAATATGTATTTTTCATAACCTATTAATTGAAAATCTCTAATAGTTTTCAATGCAAATAAATTGTTGCGCAGAAAGGGAGAGTACAAATACGAACGAATAAAAGGATCTATATTCAGTAATAATAATAAATTATAGGTTTTCTCATGAAATTGGCCTGTTGTTTCCTGATAAATTTGCCTAATAATATTAATAAATAATCTTTTTGCATAATCATTTTTGAGATTATTCCAATATTTACTTATCTTATCTTCAATTTCAGATACATCATTAGAATAGATATAATTAAAAATATCTTCTACGAAAATATGTATATACTTTGCTCTTACCTTTCTTCTATCTGTTTTATTTTTCTTATAATATATGATTAGTACTAATAAAACTATTGTAACAATAAGAAATATTAGGGTGAAATATTCTATTGAATATAACCAAGTAGGGACTTCGCTTTTTGTGTTGATTAAATAATCAATATGAATTATAAGACCAAAGGTCTTTTTCTGCATACTATAATAATATACACCTGACAGTATCAATAAGAATATTATAGCTTTAATAAATTGAATTGAAATAAATCTGAAATAAATCAATATTGTATTTCTAATTACCAGCGAATTGTTTTCTTTTAATAGATTTTGAATCATAGCTTTTTTTTATTTTAAAATTATTTCAGCTATAAAAGTTAATTGTTTACTATTCTTGAAATTTTAAAAAAACATTAAAATAGGTATTTAGAGTAAATAAGCTATTATTTCATTTGATATAATAACTGGATCAAATGGTTTATAGTAGATTTTGTTAACTCCTAATGTATATGATTTTGTAATATAATCGTTTGACGTTATTTCGGGGAAAAACCATATTGGTAATTCAATTTTTTCATTTAATCTTAAATCATGGATAATTTCTAAACTTGACATTTCGGAAAAAGTGCCATCCAAAATAATTAATTTACTTCTTGTAGAAATAATCTTTGCATGAATCTCTTCATTTGAGAAATGAGTTATAACAAGTATTTCATAATTGTCATTTTTGAAATACATTGGGAATGTAATATCATTAGAAATAATTGCGACATTTGGTTTCATGCTAACACTGTAAAATGTGGCACAATATACTACAAATTTATTAAATTATAACAACCTTAATATATATATTTTTAAATATATTGTATTTTTTTTAATTTAGGCAGCATTTATAAACTTTTATAAGTAGATTTGTGAATCTCACGCCCCTGTTTAATTAGGGAAATAAGTTGTTGAATTTGTTGGAAAAGAATCTTTTAAATGACCAAGAATCTGAAAAAGTGGCTTTTGTCAAGGATTATAAAGATCTAATAATAGAAACAAA
This sequence comes from Paludibacter sp., assembly GCA_010365115.1. Lineage (GTDB taxonomy): Bacteria > Bacteroidota > Bacteroidia > Bacteroidales > Paludibacteraceae > Paludibacter. The sequence continues at coordinate 22,512 of JAAFGX010000057.1, read as the reverse complement.
TCTACTGCTTAAAACCTTAAATAAAATACAGCAATTGCTCAAAAATAACGGATTTAACGATCTTACGTTGTGCAAATGTGTAAAACTTTTAGAGAACATAAATGGTGAAAGAGGCCTTAAAATCAAAGAAGAAGTGTGTTAATACTTTCATAATATAACACTTAGAATGGGAGAAAAACCTGTCATTTTATGTAGCTCAGATATCATTGAATCTTGTTTTGGAAAATACAAAAGTATAGTCAAAGCCAATAAATATGTTGGTATAACAGATTTATGTTTGTGCATATCTTGTTTGTTGGGTGAAACAAACCTTGAGCAAACTACACATTCAATGACAAAAACAAAACATATCAAAAAGTGGAGAAATAAAAATATTGGTGTGTCTCTATATGAAAAAAGAAACACTCTTTTTAAAAAAACGGGGTGAAAATATTTTTTAAAAGTAATTGATTTTTTACACCCCACCAATAGGGGCTTTGCCCCTAAAACCCCACTTTATTTTTTGGCTTGAACCAAAAAACGAAGCAAAAAAGTTCAAGACCGTGCCCGCTTCACTCGAAAAACTTACGCTCGGCAGGCTCAACCCCGATAGTTATCGAGACCAAACTCGCCCGTCGAAATACGCCAGACTCAAATAGGACGATTTTTAACCGCCTTCCTCACTTGTTTTTCGGTTCACCGGACAAGGTCGATTGCTTGCGAGCAGTATAGCGGTTATTATGCGGATAATCATATAAAATTTTTACAAAGTAATAACAACATTACCAGTTTTCTCACCTGTTTCAACATATTTGGTAGCCTCCACCATTTGTTCAAGACTATAAGTCCTGTCAATTACCGCTCTGTACTTTCCTGCTTCAATCAGCTCTTTAAAAAACACTATATCTTCTTTCGTGTCTTTTGGAATTGGGAACAACACTTTTTTACCGCCAAAAATTGGAGTAAAGAGTGATAGAAATATATTCTGCCATAAATATCCAAGTTCCGAAGAAAAATAAATTGCATTTGGCTTCATTATTTTTTTACACTTAAAATAGGAACTTTTTCCAACAGAATCAAAGATAACATCATATTGTTGACCATTTTTAGTGAAATCTTCTTTTGTATAATCAATCACTTTGTCGGCTCCCAACGATTTTACCAATTCAATATTTTTAGTGCTGCAGACAGCAGTAATTTCGGCACCAAAATATTTTGCAAGTTGAACGCCAGCAGTTCCAATCGAACCAGAAGCTCCATTGATTAGAATTTTAGGTTTTTTACTAAAATCAATTTTCCGTATATAAGCCATTGCCAAAAAAGCTCCATCACAAATAGCCGCCGCCTGATTATAAGATATATTTGCTGGTTTAGGAGCTATTGAAGAGTGTTCAGTTACACAAATATATTCGGCATGAGTACCAAAATTGTAAGTGCTTAAACCAAAAACTTGATCGCCCGGTTTAAATGTTTTCACATCTTTACCAATAGCTTCAATCTGACCGGCCAGTTCGCTTCCCAAAATTGTTTTCTTGGGTTTAAAAATGCCGCTTATAAGTCTGACAATAATATATTCGGGCTTTCTGAATCCACAATCGGTTCTGTTTACAGTGGTTGCATGTATTTTAATAAGTACTTCGTTGGTTTTTGGAGTTGGTTTTTCCACTTCCTTCAGTTGAAGAACTTCCGGCGGGCCGTATTTGGTGTTTACAATTGCCTTCATTGTTATATTCGTTATGTGTTTTAGGGTTTTCAATACAAGTAAACAATTCCTAGGGTATTTAGGTTTGTTCAACTATGTCAATTTCCTCATTCGTCAACTCATACAATTCATAAACCATTTGGTCAATGGCTTTATCGGTGGCATCAATTGTGGCTTTTAACTCCAAAGCCTTTTTACTCAACAATTCAGAAAGCCTTATATCCACCTAAATAACAAGGATATATAAAAATCGCTTTTCGTGTTAAATATGGGCATACAGAGGTTGCCCCCTGAGAGAGTTATAAGTTTCATATCCCTTCTGGGTTTTTAATATAGCTCTAATACATAATAATTAACATAAGCCAGAGCTATAAAGCCTTATGCTTTTCTGATACAAAGATAGTAATAAATTACCAAGCAAACAAGCTTACAGTAAAGCATTTACGACATTTAACGTTATTTTCACAGGGATTAGAAAAAGAACAAAAAAACACGGAAATTTTTGGCTCAGCAACAAGCAGCGAGAAAAAACTTACAGAAAAAAAGCGATCTCAAAGAGTTTGCTTATGAGTTTACAAACATCATCACTCACCATTTTCCCGATTTGGACAGGCAGCTAAGTGCCGTTGCCGACTCCCGAAAGGCATGGCAATACACTATCAGTGAGATTGTATTTGGTGCCATCGCAATGTTTGTATTTAAATCGGGTTCCCGGAACAACATGAACAATGTTGCAGGTGAAGGTGAATTCAAGAAAAATTTCTATAAAGCATTTAAATTCAGGATTCCGCACATGGATTCTATCACATTGGTATTCAAAGAAATGCCAATCGTAGAACTTGAAAAGTTAAAACTGACATTAGTGAAACAGTTAATGGAAAAGAAAGTATTTGACAAATGGCGGTTTGAAGCTAAAGTAATTGTGGCAATTGATGCCACCGGGCTTGTTAATTTCAAAGAAAAACATTGCGACAAATGTCTTTTTCGCATTTACAAAGCAAACGAAAAACGAAAAGTAGAGAAAATAGTCTATTTTCACAATGTACTTGAAGCTAAGCTAGTTACTAAAAATGGATTTAGTATTTCGTTATGCACCGAGTGGATTGAGAATGATGGAACGGAGTATGATAAGCAAGACTGTGAGAGTAAAGCTTTTGTAAGATTATCTGAGAAATTAAAAAAAGATTTTCCACGAATGGCTATTTGCTTGTGTGCCGATGGTTTATACCCGAATAATACGTTTTTCGAAATCTGCAAGAAGTACAATTGGAGTTATATTGTCACCCTTCCCGACAAATCGCTTAAACGATTATGGAAAAAAATAAGAGAAACCACGCATGTAAATCAAGAACATCAACATACCGAAGGACCAATTGAGTACGTGCAGAAATATCAATATATTAATGACATTGAACATAACGGTTTGGTTCATAATTGGATTCAAACAGATGAAACACAGACAGCTTTAAAAGGTAAAATAACTGTTTTTAAGTTTGTGCATTTGACAAATATTGAAATATCGCAAGAAAATGCTCGCGATATTAGCACCACTGGAAGACTGCGTTGGAAAATTGAAAAACAGGGCTTTGACCAACAAAAAAACCATGGCTATAATATCAGACACAAATACTGCCGTAAATCATACAAGGGTATGAAAAACTATTATCAATGCTGCCAAATAGCTCACATATTTAATCAGTTAGTAGAGCTATCGAAAAACATATTGCCGTTTAAACCAGCCAAGACTACTATAAAGCATATCTGGTTTTGTCTGTGTTCGTTTATGATTTATGGCGATATCCAAATCCATAAAATTGAACAAATAATAAATCATCGAACTCAAATTCAATATGTAGATTGAGTTCATTTGGAGATGTCCTGCTCCCTGAAATCAGGAAAACACAATTTAAAAACAACTGGAGGTAAACGCAAACAAAAGTAAATAGATAAACATTAATTGCCTAAGAGATTTAGACAATGGAGTGTTATGTCCATTATTCATCGGAATGTTAATTCAATGAATTGCTAAAGAATATATTGAGTCCTTTCGGAATTGTTGTTTTACTTTCTTGCAAGAAATAATCTTCCCATTCTGCTTCTTCCGAAAGCGATAACTTCACCTTCTTTTTGGTCAATTCTCTTATAAAATCGGCATAAGATAGCAAATACCAATCTTGCAGTCTCTTTGGCAAATCTTCTAATTCAAATTTTCGTTGAAAGGTGCGTTGGAATTTTTGGGAAATTTGTTGTAATTCTTTATTTGACCAGATTAAAATATCTACTTTTGCAATAAAGGGTTTTTGCTGTTCCGAACTTATTACTTTAATTGGCAATTTTGCAAGATTAATTTTTTTTACTTCAGCAAATAATCTCCCCTTTTCTTGAGAAATACTTTGATAAATTAGGTTCATAAGTTTGCTATTGAGCAATGATAGAATATATTTCAATTCAAAACTCTTTTCAATTTGACCTATATTATAAACATTATTCAAATTAATTCTTTTGTTTGAGTCTAATTGACAAATTAGAGAATCTGCTGTTTGTCTAATTAATATTTTTTCATCATCAAAAAAAGGAGCGCCTTTTCTTGGTTCAGCTAACCATTTGCCATAACTTAAATACATGCTTGGTTCTTGTAAATACTTATAACGATGAAAATCTTTTCCAATGACACATTGAATATAGGTTTCGTTTTTCTTTGTAGTAGCAGTAAAATCCTTTGAAATAACATTTTCGTTAGTTTGTTTTGGTTCTCCTTTGCCAGTTTGATATGGTTTTATTCCAACTATTATGTTACTTATCTCAGCTAATTTTCGACAATCTTTATATGTTTTATGAATATTAAAACACGATTTAGATAAGGAGTAAATTCCATCGGATAGATTAATTATTTCACTATATTTTTTTACCAAAGGAAATTCCATTGAATCTTCTTTTGTTGAACATAATTGAATTATCACATTACCATTGTCATTATTAGTCTTTTCAACTATGTAAATTACAGAATCACCAATATCTGCATCCTCAAAAACTTCATAATAAAATTTACTTATTGCAACTAGTTTGTATTTATGTAAGAAATCCCTGATTTTTTTAAAATAATGTTGATATGTGAATGTTGCAGGGGTTATGTATCCAAGAATACCTTGATAATTCAATATTTTTAGTCCTCTCTCATAGAATAATACATATGTATTTACCTGATATTCAAAAGTTTCATAATATGCTTCCAAATACACTTTATGTTCTTGTGAAAGTTCTGCTCCATACGGCGGATTTCCAATCACCACGTCAAATCCACCTTTATTTATTCCATACAACTCTTGTGGCTCGCTTACCGATTTTAGTTTTTGAGCGTATTCATACGCTTTTAAGGAAAGTGCTGCCGCTTTTTCGGACAGTGCTATCGCTTCTTTTGATAAGGCTATGGCTTTGTTGGCTTTTTCAGCAGCTTCTTTGGCATCGGCTTCAAGTAGCGATAAATAATCGGGCTCGATGGGTAGCTGGTCAACTAACTCAACTCCAATATCTTTTTTTGCCCCAAACACTTGTGGAAATTCTTTTTGCCAATCAAATGCTTTGTCAACAGCCACTTTTGGGTCATCGATAAGGGAATTTCCGCATTTTATATTGTTGCTCAGGTCGTTGAGTTTTCTATTCGGTTGGGCGGTGCGTAACCAGAGTGAGAGTTTGGCTATCTCAACGCTTTCTTCATTCAAGTCAACGCCAAATAAGTTGTTTTCCAAAATGCTGTTTTCAATATCACTCAACACCATTGCGTCGCCAAACAACTTAGCTTGCAGTTCATCCACATACCGGTGTTCGGTAATCAGAAAATCCAACGCTTGGTTAAGGAATGCACCCGAACCGCACGCAGGGTCGCAAATGGTGAGTTGTAATAACCATTTTCTGTATATTTCAAGCTTTTCTAATAAAGGCAGTTTAGTTGTTTTGGTTCTTTTCTTATCGGTAAAATATTCTTCTTCAACAATTCGAAGTTCAGTCTTCTTTTCCTCGCAAAGCTTTCCAATTGTGTTCTCTACAATATATTTGGTTATGTATTTTGGAGTATAAAAAATGCCATCTTTTTTTCGTTTCGTCTTGGTTTTGTCTATTTCCTGCCCTTCAAATTGTGCTTTAATCTCGTCCAACTCATTTAAAGAATTCTCAAAAATATGACCCAATATATTTACATCCACTTCACTCGCAAAATCATACTCCGAAAGCTTCAATGTGTGTTTGTAAAGTAAGTTGTCATCAATTTTTAATGTATCCAATACTTCATCCGGTTTAAACAGACCACCGTTGTAGGCAAACACATCGTGTTGTTTGCCTTTGTGACCGGTATTAAGGTAGCCAAAGTATTTTTTAAACCTTACATAAAGCGGGGTGTATTCATCAAGTTCTCTAAGTTGATTCCATTGCGTTAAAATCAATCGCACAGAGTTTGGAGGTAATAAATGCCTGTCTTCACCAAAGAATAGAAACAGAAATCTATCGAGTAATTTTTGTGATTTTTTGAAAAGGACTAAAGGATCATAGTCTGGATTTAATTCCACCAGATTTTGATGCAATTCTCTTTTGAATAATGAATAGTCCTTGTATAGTTTTTTGGTAATTAAATCTTCTTCGCTTAATGAATCATCCTTAATTTTCTTGGCTATGTTTTGGGATAAATTTTCAAAACCAAGACACAAATAAAGTAGTTGAAATTCTTCTTCGGTAAGCGTAAAAAGGTTGAAATCAATATGCTCAATAGCATTATCAATATAAAACCGCAGTTTTTCAAAATTAGATGTTATGACGTAAATGCAGTCGGGCTGGTTGTTTTTATAGCCAAATGCTTGTACTTCAATCTTCCCTAAATCTGTTGTATTAGTTCCTTTAAGTTCTATTACAGCCTTAACTTTATCTTCGACAATAATTGCACCATCAACTTTTTTACTGTCCTTAATATTTTTATATTCAGTAGTTAAATTGAATTTTGTTTCGCAAGAAGATGCCGGCTTTGTGTAGCCTAGTATTTTTACAAATAATTCCTCCAAAAACTCACCTTGGTACTGTTCTTCCTTCAAACTTCTAATTTCCTCCTGAACTTTTGGATTCAGAAAATAGGTTCTATAAATCGCCCATTTCGAAGCTAAATTCTCTTTGTTTTGAGTTTTAAGATATTTTGAAATTACTGATTTTTGAAAAAGCCCCATGGTTTTCTTTGTTTTATTTTAAAAAGATCTTTTTGCTACTATTTTTCACTAAAATATAAACAATTGACCGAATAATACTTGACTCGTATTTCTTTGCAAATATAATTATAATTTTCACATAATAAAAAATTGGATACCAATAGTTTTCAACAGAATTGTTGTATACAAAAATGGTTGCCGAAGCTCGACAACCATTATTATTTTATTTTATTTTTTCAACTTTCTCTTTTCCCATTCATTAGCAATTTCACCGCATCTTGTATGGAGCCAGCTTTTGTTACCGATCCGGAATTGATAAAGTAAATTTCGTCGGCACTTTCGATGGTGTTTAACCGATGCGCAATGATAATGCGGATGGTGCTTTTGGGGAGTTTTCGCAAAATTTCGTCGAGCAATTGCTCGGTAACTGTATCGATATTGGCAGTGGCTTCGTCGAGAATCAGCAAATCGGGGCGGCGAAGCACGGCTCGCATAAAAGCGATAAGTTGTTTTTGACCGAGACTGATGCCATCGCCCGAAGTGTTTATTTCGCCCATAAGTCCTCCATCAAAACGTTCGAGCAAACCTTCAAGTCCTACTTCTTTCAATTCTGAGATTAATTCTTCGTTACTGAGTTGGCTAAAGCAAGCGTTTCCGTACAAAATATTATCGCGAATGGTGCCACTGAAAATAAAAGGTTCTTGTAGAATAAACCCTATTTTGGCTGTTCGTTCAATGGCAGTTAACGAGCGAATATCAACTCCGTTGAGTAAAATTTGTCCTTTAGTTGGATCGTACAAACGTGCTATAAGTGAGGCTGTGGTTGTTTTTCCACCACCTGTTGGACCTACAAATGCATACGTTTTGCCACGTTCCAGATCGAAACTTACATTTCTCAAAATTTCGGTACCTGGAATATACGAAAATGATACATTGCGAAAGGACAACAAACTACCAGTATCCTCTTTTACCGTAGTTTCCATAACTTCCAAATTGTTTTCCAAGACCAGGATCTGAGAAATGCGATCCCAACCAGCTAAAGCCACCTGAAAGTTAGCCCACAAAACGGCAATTTGTCGGAGTGGATTGTAAAATTGTGCAATATACGCCAAAAAGCTGATCAACAAACCAATAGAAAACTGACCAACCGAAATAAGATAAATACCAAACGCCAGCACCACCAATTGCCCAATACTCGACGAAAAACTGAAAAAAGGAGCAAAAACGTTATTCGCAACTCCGGCTTTTACTGCACTATTATAATTTTCGTTGTTTACCTCGGCAAAACGTTTGCGGAAATAATCGCGGCGATTAAAGGCAACAATGACTTTGAAGTTATTCAGGCTCTCTTGAATTTCGGCACTTAGGCTTCCGGTACTTTTCATATTTACAGCGTTCTTGTTTTTTACCCAGGGCGAAATGCTGCGTGTAAAAATTAATAAGAACAGGGCAGGAGCGAGGGCTGCTAAAGCTAGTTTTGGATTGATGGAAATCAGAAATATGCCGGCTCCCAACATAGTGAAAATGCTGCTCATAAACTGCACCAGCGATTGAGAAAAGAATTGGTTGATTTTATCGGTATCGTTGTTCACACGCGAAATCAAATCACCCGCTTTGTTTTGATTGAAGAAATCGATGGGCAATTCTTGCAATTTTGTGAAAACAGTATTTCGCAAATTGAACAACATGCGTTGACCCACTTGTCCCATCAATTGTGCTTGAGCATAACCGCTCACCATGGCCAAACAAAAAACGCCAAACAGAATAATGGAGTATTTTATTACGCCTTCATATTGTTTGGTAACCACATAATTATCCACTGCATGTCCTATCAAATAAGGGCCGATAAGGTTTAAACCCGAATTGATAAAAATAAAAACCATTGCAATGTAAAGGTTGTTCCGCTCATTACCCATCAATGTCATCAGGCGTTTCAAGGTGGTAGCCGTACTGACTTTTTCGTTGGAAGTAATTCCTTTTTTTATGTTGAGATTGTAACTCATAAATACTATTTAAATGATTACCCCTAACTTCTAAAGGGGAAAATAATTAGAAATGATAACTGAAAACACATATCTGAACGCTAAAAAATACAGGAGACAACTAACCTCAATTTCCCTTTAGGGGTTAGGGGTTCTTTAGAAGTTAGGTGTCAGCTCAAAATGATTGGTACTTCGTTGTGAATTATAAATCTGAACATACTCAGGACTCATATTCATAAGCGTTTCGTGCGTTCCGCGAGCCAATACTTCGCCTTCTTCCAATAATATTATTTGTTCGTAGTCTTGAACCGAAGCAATTTTCTGGGTAACTGAAAGCAAGGTTATTCCGGGATAATTTTTCTCCACATTCTCCAAAATATTTTGTTCCGTTTGGCTGTCAACACGTGCAGTGAAATCGTCGAGTAGCAGAATTTTCGGGTTCAGTGCCAATGCCCTTGCCAGCATGATGCGCTGTTTCTGACCGCCCGAAAGACTGGTGCCGCGTTCACTCACCATAGTCTCTAAACCTTTGGGAAGCGCATCGATAAAATCATTCAATTCGGCAGTCTCAATGGCTTTTGTCATCAATTCTTCAGTCACTTTTTCGTTGAAAGCAATATTTTCGCGAAGACTCATATTGAAAATAACGCTGTCCTGAAATACAAAGCCGATTTGATGCTGAAAAGTTTCTTTGTTGTAATTGTTGATGTTTACACCATCAAACAAAATACTGCCATTTTCGGGATGTATTAATCCGGTGAGCAAATACAGTAATTGAGTTTTACCGGCTGCCGTAGGACCAATGACTGCTGTTTTACTCCCTTTTTGTATTTGGAACGAAATGTTTTTCAAAGCAGGTTTGTCACCGTATCGTACTGTGATATTTTGCATTTCTATGTTGCCTTTTAGTGGTGTGTTTACAGTTCCTGTATCATGCGTTTCTTCTGCGTCCAACACAGTGCAAATTCGTGCATAGGAAACAGAAGCCTGCACCACAAAATTACTGATAAACCCAATGATGATAATTGGAAAAATAAGCAACACCAAATACGAATTGAAAGCCGCAAAATCGCCCAGCGTCATGGCATCCGTAATCACATAATGTCCTCCCAAAGCAAGAATGATAAGTGTTGCCATGTTGCTTACAAATACCACAATAGGTATCAGCGTTGCAAAAAGGCGGAGAATGGACAGTCCCAGATTTTTGGCTTGCGTGTTGGCATCCAGAAACTTATTATATTCCTGCGTTTGCGAATTGAGCACCCGCACCAATGCTGCTCCCATTATGCTTTCGTTAATAACTTTGTTCAGCCAGTCAATTACTTCACGGCTTTTTTTAAACAAAACACCTACTTTTCTGAATACCAAATAAAACGCGATACTTATTATTGGAATAATAGATAAAACCGACAAAGCCAGTTTCCAATTGATTGAAAAAAGTAAAATGCTTGCCCCAATAATTATAAATAGAGAAGAAGCCAACGAAACAATAGCCATTGAAACGAACAACTTCACCGAATCCATGTCGGAAGTGAGGTTGGTAAGGAGTTTCGAAGGGTTGGCGTTTTGGATAAAAGCATAACTCTGACGAGAAATTTTATCGGTGAGTTTGGTGCGTAAATCGCGCGCAACTTGCTCTGAAGAATAGGTTTGTAAAATGCCTTGTAAGAAAGTAAACACAAATATGACAAATGCAGCTATTAAAAATTGGATGATAAGTCGTTGGTACGAAAAGTTACCGGCGGAGAAGTCATCAATGCCACGTGAAATCAATTTAGGGATGACCAGATTCACCGCATTGCTTAATAGTGCAAAGCTGATTAGGCCAAAAATCATTAGTTTGTATGGTTTTAAAACTGCAAAAATATTTGGTTTAGCAGTTTTTTCGTTCGTAAGTTGTTTTTTTTGTTTATCAGCCATTATTAATTTCTACTTTCTTTTCGTATTATTTGGAACGGATATTACAACACTAATAAGTGCAAATAAGTTGTCAAAATATTAAAAACTTAATAAAAAATTTGATGATTATCCGCAAAGTGTCCTAATTAATATATTTCGGTCCGCTGCACCTTCTTTATCGGATTTAGACACTTTTACAAATGTTATCGGGATGCTGTCCCTGAAGAAAAACAGAGTTCTAATTCAAATCATTAAGTACGGAGTACCGAAAACATTTGTAGTTTTACATAAGTCATAAACCCAAAGGTGCAGCGCACCGAAACAGATTATTCATAGTTTTAGGAAAATTAGCGGATAATCATAAAAGATTTTAAGGATGGAATGCGGATTTAACGGATTTAACGGATGAAAACGGATGACATCTGAACGGATTTGAAAACGGATTTAAGTCATGCAGATATGACTGATAAGAAAGTAAGTAATTGATAATCATTAACTACGTTGATCTTCGATTCCGACTTGTCGGAATATTAATACGTTTTTGTTATCCGCTAAATCAGCGTTTATCCGTGTTCCATTCTTTTATTTCGTTTAATTTGATAATAGGACATTATTTCTTTCCAAATACTTAAAAGCAAGCTTTAATAACTATTTTTCATCTTCTTTTGTTCCTTTTGTGGTTCAATTTTAAATTTGGCAAAGTAGAATTAGTTAAAGCAATAAATCCGATAACGTTAAACGAAGTATCATTTAGCGTTATCGGATTTGAAATTTTTTTCAGGTATTTATTGTCCGAACGAAATTAGCTGAACATCAAATACTAACGTGGAATAGGATGGGATGATACCCTGACCCTTGATGCCGTAACCAAGTTCTTGTGGAAGTACAATTGTTCTGATCTCACCAGCTTTCATTTGCATTAAATTTTCAGTCCATCCTGCGATAAAACCATTTGCATAATATGTCAGTGGTTTGGCTGTACTGTCAATTCTTGGGTCGCTGCCTTTAAATGAGCTGTCAAAAATAAATCCATCCATCAATTTTCCTCTGTAATTTACTTTCACAATGTCATTGTATGCCGGACTTCCACTTAGCGAATCTCCTTGAGCTTTAATTTTATAATAAAAATTGCCACCGCCTCTTACAGCCGGAATGTTATATGAACTATAATCAGCACTATCTTTCATATTGGCAAAATAGGTTTCATTATCTGATTTCCACTTTAAAAGTTCAGCAGAAGGTTCGTCCGAATTACATGAGGTTAAGAAAATTAAGAAAACTGAAACAGAGAGAAGAATTAATTTGCTACTTTTCATTTTATTTATTATCGATTTGTTTGTTCAAGGCGCAAAGATACAATATTTTTTATCAGATTAAAATTTCAATTTAATGAACTTTTCACTTAAACCACTTTTTTACATCTACATCATATCCTGCACCTTGCATATAATTGAAAGTGGCTAAATTCAAGCCTTTACCGTAATAATCAAGGTCAATTTCATATTTTGTGGAGAATGGGATTTCGTTATTTGCAAACGGGTTCGGCTGTTTTTGGAGCGATTGTGCGCCTACGCTTTCGGGATGTTTGCCCGATGGGCTGTGAATAGTCATGGCGTAACGATGCCAGAAAGCGGACTGAATCCAACCATTTTCGAATAAGTCGCGTACCACTTCGAGCGACTCGATTGTTTCTTGTGCCGTTTCGGTGGGGAAACCATACATAAGGTAAGCATGAGTCATAATCCCCGCATCAGCAAAGTTTTTCATGCATTCGCTTGCCGTTTCAATAGTTATTCCTTTGTTTATGAGTTTCAAAATTCGAGGCGATGCCACTTCCAATCCCCCCGAAACAGCTATGCAACCCGATTGTGCCATTAGATAACAAAGTTCTGGTGTAAATGATTTTTCGAATCGCACATTGGTCCAATAACTCACCATGAGTTTTCGTTGTAAAATTTCTTCTGCCAACTTGCGGAGTAGGGCAGGAGAAGCCGCCTCATCTACAAAATGAAATCCAGATTGTCCGGTTTGCCTCATTATCGTTTCCATTCGGTCTACAATAAGAGTAATTGATGCCGTTTCGTACCTTCCAATATAGTCAAGTGTACCGTCGCAAAATGCACATTTTCCCCAGTAACAACCATGTGCCAGCATCATCTTATTCCAACGTCCGTTGCTCCATAGAGCGTGCATGGGGTTGGTCAATTCTATCATGTTGATGTAATTATTTTCCAATAATCCATCATAATCGGGTGCGCCTGTTTCTGCAAATTTCAGGTTTTCGCGGCTGTCAAAGTTAGCACGTACAATTTCGCCGAATGCTGAACGGTAAAGTGTCCGAATCAATTCAGTTTCAGTTAGCAATCTGAGCAATGGTAATTCGCCATCGTCGAACAATAAATAATCGGTATAATCAAAGAGTTTTGGGTCGGAAATACTGCGTAATTCGGTATTTATATAACCGCCTCCCATGATTATTTTTATTTCAGGAAATTCTTTCCTAAGATATTGGGCGCAACGCAGTGCGCTGTATAAGTTTCCTGGAAATGGAATAGTGAAGGCAACGAATTCAGGTTTGTTTTGGATAATGCGTTTAGCAAAAATATCAAGCATTAATTTGTCAATCAATGAACTCGGTTTTTCAAGTTCTTTTTGTAAAGGTCCGAATTCCGGTAAATGAATGCAAAGTGACTCTGCATATCTGATCAATTCAAAATGAGGATCAATGGTTTGTTGAATGAAATCGCAGATATCTTTCAGAAACAGTGTGCACAAATGCGTTGCACGGTCGTGGTTTCCAATCATTCCAAAACCCCATTCCAAATCTTCGTCAGAAGGTAACCGTTTGCTTGCCGGCCAAAAGTCCCTATTGCTGAACCGCATGGCCAACGAACTGTCGCGACCACTCAGGAATTGCATCACAGGTTCTATTGTTCGCAAGTAGAAATCTGCTTGTTGCAGTAGGTTTTTGTTTTGTTTGGATAGTTTTGGAATTGTTGATGCCACTTCAAAAATTTCTGTCAATTTATTGCGAGTAAAAAGCGCCTGAACCAATTCAATGCTCAAATCCATTTGTACCGCTTCGATATGTTGCGAACGAAGAAACCCTAATAAATGAGCAGTGGCAGGATAAGGAGTATTTAGTTGAGTAAGCGGTGGCGTTACAAGCAGTATTTTCATGCAATTGAATTTTCGACAAATTTACGAAATAATTTTAAAGTTTATAGAAACAAAATGTAATGTCGCACGTCTTATAAATTGTACGATTTGGAAATATATCCCATCTTTGCAGATAAAAGTCAATATTCATATTCATAGCGTGATATATTATGAAAATTAAACTTCTGCATTTTGCACAGATGGAGTAACAAAACGAATATTCATAAAAAAAATCTGCATCCTGATTTACTTCAGGATGCAGATTTTTGATAAATGTATACTAAAAAAAACTACATTTTTTTAGTTTTATCCGATTCCTTTTTCATTGTGGAATCTTGCATGTGTTCCATATTCTTTTTCTTGAGTTCCTTTTTGTCGACTAAATCCATGCCACAAGTTGGGCATTTACCGAGTTTGGACATTTTTACTTCAGTATGCATAGGACAAGTATAAATTACGGAGTCCTTTTTCATTTCGTTTTCTGTTGTTTGTCCATTGATACTGTTAAAAGCAGAACCAGAGAAAGCTAATCCAAAAACGAGAATCATTGAATAGAAAATTTTTGTTTTCATATATTTCAGTTTAATTGATTAATATGAACTAAAACAACCCAGATAATTATTAGTTTTAATTTTCTATATTGTTACACATTATTATATTAATTGAGATATGCAACTTTTTTCAATAGCCTAAATTTTAGAGAAAATATTTGAATTCTATTTTTACCCGATGAAAAACAAGTACCTTTGTGCTCACATTCTCACATTAGATTCTATAAAACTTTTAAAAATGACTTTTGCAGACTTAGGAATTAACGATAATATCATTCAGGCACTCGAAGGAAATAAAATAACAAAACCAACCGATATTCAACTTCAGGCCATTCCGCATATCCTCCAACACAATACCGATTTAGTAGCTGTGGCACAAACAGGAACCGGAAAAACAGCAGCTTTTTGCTTGCCCATTCTTCAAAACATTGATCCAAAACTCCCTAAAATTCAAGCATTGGTACTCGTACCTACACGAGAATTAGGTCAACAAGTGGCACGCGAATTCTTCCTTTTTTCGAAATATTTGTCACGAGTATTTGCAGAGGCAGTTTATGGTGGAGCGCCCATTGAAGATCAGATTTTGAAACTTAAACGCCCAACGCATGTGGTGGTTGCCACTCCCGGACGCTTGATTGATTTGCTGGAAAGAAATGCCCTGAGTCTTGCCGATTTGAAATATTTGGTGTTGGACGAAGCCGATGAGATGATGAACATGGGTTTTAAAACGGAGATTGACAACATCCTGAATTTTTGTAAAAAAGACATTACCAAAATGCTTTTTACAGCTACCATGCCAACTGATGTAAAACAAATTATCCGTGAGAATTTACGTCCTGATTTTGTTGAAATACGTATCAATGCTGAAGAATTTGTAAATCAGAAAATTGAACATCAATTTATGGTTTATAAACAAGGACAGAAACTGGAATATCTGAAAGCTTTTTTGTTGGAACGGAAACATCAGCGTGGAATTGCTTTTTGCCGCACAAAAATAGCAGCCAAACGATTGGCAAAACAATTGGCAGGATTTGAAGTAACAGCTGATGCGCTTCATGGAAACTTAAACCAGGAAATGCGCGACAAAGTGATGCGTGGTTTCAAAAAAGATAGGATAAATTTGTTGGTGGCTACCGATATTGCTGCGCGAGGCATTGATGTAAAAGACCTTGATTACATTATCCATTACCATTTACCCGAAAAATCGGAATATTACACACATCGCAGCGGACGTACTGCTCGTGCAGGAAAATCGGGATTGTCAATCTGTTTGGTAAAAACAGAGGAATTGGAAGATCTAAAAACATTGGAATCGGATTTGAACATTCAATTTACGGAGTTAAGCATTCAACCAAAAATTGAAAAACCGAGTGCTCCAATTACCATCTATACAAATATTGGTTTTGGACAAGGCTTTACCAAAGGCAATCTTCGTGAATTTTTGGTAGAAGAAGCAGGAATGAATATGGACGATATCCAAAACATTGTGGTGGAAGATAACCGCTCGTATTTCGACGTTCCTCAAAAATACGAACAACAAATTTATATGAACCTAAAAGGTTTCAAACTGTCTCATCGAAATTTGAAATTTAGTTTGGATGCAGAAAAAAGCAAGCGAAATGTCTATTAAGTTATTTCTGGCTATTCCAAAGTCCTATACTTTGGAATAGCCAGATGATACATCTATTTTTTTTCGACCAAATTCATACCGCATTTTGGGCAATTGCCTGGTTCATCATGCACAACAACAGGATGCATAGGACAAGTGTACTTCACATTTTCAGATTTTGTTTTCATAATGTTTTAATTTTAAAAGTTTTTTTTTAATTCCAAAATTTTCATTTTAAACATCTATATGTTTTAATTATTTGGCTGATAATTTTTTATTCCGAAGCCGCAACGCATTGGCTATAACCGAAACTGAACTGAAACTCATGGCTGCAGCCGCAATCATAGGGCTTAGCAAGATACCAAAAAAAGGAAATAGTATTCCTGCTGCAATGGGCACTCCAATAGAATTATAGACAAAGGCGAAGAACAAGTTTTGTTTGATGTTACTCATTACCGCTGTACTCAGCTCCCTTGCCCGAACAATCCCGTTCAGATCGCCTTTTACAAGCGTAATTTTTGCACTTTGCATGGCAATATCCGTACCGGTGCCCATTGCAATTCCGACATTTGCCTGAGCAAGTGCAGGGGCATCGTTTATGCCGTCACCAGCCATGGCTACGATATGTCCTTGTTCCTGAAGTTCTTTCACTTTTTTATATTTATCGTCGGGGAGGCATTCTGCTTCAAAACCATCAAGGTGCAATTCACTGGAAACAGCTTCTGCTGTAAACTTATTATCGCCGGTAAGCATGTGAACTTTGATACCTAATTTTTGCAAATCTTGAATTGCTGAAGAAGAGGTTTCTTTAATTTTGTCGGCAACACTGACAATACCTTCCACTTTATTATCCAATATTAAATACATCACAGTTTGTCCGGTTTGCTGCCATTCTTCAACCAGTTTCTTATTTGAATCGTCAACCGAAGCATTGAAATCTTCCATTAGTCGTTGATTACCTAGGCCAATTTTTTGTTTTTTATAATCCGCTTTTACGCCCTTACCGGTGACCGATTCAA
Organism: Paludibacter sp.; assembly: GCA_010365115.1. Classification (GTDB taxonomy): domain Bacteria; phylum Bacteroidota; class Bacteroidia; order Bacteroidales; family Paludibacteraceae; genus Paludibacter. The sequence continues at coordinate 5,429 of JAAFGX010000057.1, read as the reverse complement.
AATTATCGAGTTTCTCCAATTTTATATTTTTTGCTTTGGCACCTTCCACAATTGCATCGGCTATCGGGTGTTCGCTATTTGCATCAATGGACGCTGCGAGCATTAGAATTTCATCGTCACTTAATTTCCCAAACGATTTAAAACCTTTGAGACTTGGTTTTCCTTCAGTAATGGTGCCTGTTTTGTCGATAATCAACGTGTCAACTTTTGTCATCTGTTCGATGGCACTGGCATCCTTTACCAATACACCCAACTTAGCACCACGACCCGTCCCTACCATGATAGACATGGGCGTGGCTAGCCCTAAGGCGCACGGGCAGGCGATAATTAAAACCGATACTGCATTAACAAAAGCATACATATAGGCAGGAGTTGGTCCCCAGATTGCCCACACGGCAAATGTTATCAGGGAAATTAAAACAACGATCTGCACAAAGTATTTTGCAACTTTATCAACCAGACTTTGAATCGGAGCTCTTGAACGGCTTGCTACATTCACCATTTCAATGATTTGGGAAAGCAGGGTATCGGAACCGATCTTAACAGCTTTCATCTCAAAAGCAGTTTTCCCATTTATAGTGCCGCTGGTTATTTTATCATCTTTCGATTTTTCGGAAGGAATAGGCTCACCGGTGATCATACTTTCATCAATGATGGCTGTACCTTCCGTGATAACCCCATCAACCGGTATTTTTTCACCCGGTTTCACTTTGAGTATATCGTCAACTTTTACTTCTTCGAGAGGAATTTCTTCTTCTTTTCCGTTGCGGATAACCCTGGCAACAGGCGGCACAAGCCCCAATAATGCTTTAATAGCTGAATTGGTTTTGCCGTGAGCCCTTAGTTCCAGTACCTGACCCAATAAAACAAGAGTAAGAACCACCGCTGCTGCTTCGAAGTACAAATGAAGATTTCCATGTACATCCCGGAATTGTTGAGGAAATATACCCGGAAATAAAAGTCCAATAACACTGAAAATATATGCAGTGCCTACACCAATGGAAATTAATGTCCACATATTAGGCGCATAGCGACGAACTGAATTCCATCCACGCTTAAAAAAATCCCAGCCTGAATAGAAAACTACCGGTGTAGCCAACGCAAACTGAATCCAGTTCCAAACAGTATGTGATGCAATAGACTGTAGATTCAGAAAAGGAATTAAGTCGGACATGGAAATAATAAATATCGGAATACTAAATGCCAACGCAACATAGAACTTCTTAAGCATTTTGTGATATGCCATATCATCTTCGCTGTTATCGGATGGTTTTTCAAGAACCAGGGTCATGCCGCATTTAGGGCAATCACCCGGATGATCCTGTTTTACTTCGGGATGCATAGGGCAGGTATAAACAGGAGAACTTTTCGTAGTAGTTTCCTTTTTGTCCGAAGGAACAGCATCTTTAAGTTTATCTTTTGAGGTATCTTCCTCTGTCGATTCATTCTGCTGTGAGTCGGTTTTTGTCAGCTCTTCAACAGTCTTATCCTTTTTTGAGTCGTCATTCTTCGAAGATTCTTCCTCTGATTTTTCTTTTTCTGAAGGTGCAACATCATTTTGATCCTCTTTTGATGCATCTTCCTCTGTCGGTTCGGTCTGCTTTGAATCGGTTTCTGTCGGCTCTTCAACAGCCTTTTCCTTTTTTATGTCGTCTTTCTTCGAAGATTCTTCCTTTGGATTCTCTTTTTCCGACGAAATAGCATCCTTAGGTTCCACTGTCGCAACTTCATCCTTTGCCTTATCTACTTTTGAAACATCCGTATCAGCATTGTTGGTATTAATTGTAATTTTCGGTTCCTCATCGTCCGGACCGGTATTGATATTAATGATAATTTCTGCCATGATGTTTTGATATTTATTTTTTCGCTACTAGATTCATTCCACATTTTGGACATTTCCCTGCTTTGTCACTTGTCACATCAGGGTGCATAGGGCAAACATATTTGTCACCTGTTGCTTCTATTTGAAAATTTACATTTTTCATAATTTTTATCTTTTATCTTTTAAAACTCTAGTACTAAAACAACAAATACAAGTTATTTGTTTCGATATTTATTTTTTCTTAATGAGGTACATTCCACATTTTGAAAAATTATTTTCTTTGTAACTTGTAATGTCAGGATACATGTTGACAAACATATTTGCCACTTGTTAATCTCACTTAAGAATTTATATCCTTCATGATTTATTCTTTTTCTTTTTTAAAAGCCATAAAATTAAAATAACCAAAATTGTCAGAATAACGAGTATGAAAACTTAATTCCATCCCATTCCCCAATTCATCATATTCCAACTGTGTTCACCATATCCATTCATCATAATACACCTCCTTTATTTTTTGATAATTATTCAAACCCGTATTTTCATGTACTTTAGTTTGATTGTATACAAAGATGGCTACATTAACAATCGGATAGTGTTACATAACTTTTGAAATAAGTTACATCATTCACACATTAATAGTTGAAATTTAAAATAAAACTAAAGTGAAGCAATCATCCTTTCAAGCTTTTCTTTTATCTCTACTGCAATTTCAGACAGATTCTGATTTTCAATAGCCATCATCGAGGCAACTGGATTAATGGCTGCTACTTCAACTAAATTGTTGTCCAGTTCCTGTATTATTACATTACAGGGAAGCATTAATCCCACTTTGTCCTCTTGTTGTAATGCTTCATAAGCATACTTTGGGTTGCAAGCTCCCAGAATTTTGTATTTACGAAAATCAACATTCAGTTTTTCTTTCAGTTTTTCATGAATATCAATTTCAGAAAGTACGCCAAATCCTTCTTTTTTCAAAGCTTCTGTTACTTTTTCTACAGCATCTTCAAATCCTGTTTTTAATGTTTTACTTGTGTAATACTTCATACTATTTATTATTAATGTGATTATTATATTATTGCTTGTTATAAAAGTTGGCTTCGCTAAAAATCAGCTCACCAATCTATTCACTATCCGAAATAGTTAGAATCTTATTGTAAGTCCTCCTCCTGCACCATATCGATTATCATATTTTCCTATTAATGAAATGTTTTTCGATAGCATGTATTCTGCACCTGCGTTCCATACCGTTTCATGCATAAAGCTAGTGTTTGGTTTCAAATTGTTGACCCAACCAAAATCTAATTTATATTGAAAATATCCGAAAACAAAGAATTTGTTGAACAACATTATATCTCTACGGATGCTAATACGTGGTCTTAATTGATTATCAATACGTAAATCCAAATCAAACATATAGGGTGTAAACCACCGGATTCCGGCTACTGCTGTGGTGTTAATAGAATCCAGAATATTTTCTTTTGAATTTTCAGCGTTAACGCCCCCAAATACACTCAAATAGTCATACAAGTATCTTTCATAGGTAAATTCAGCTTCAAGATTTTTATTGTAACCGTACTCGACGCTAAAATTAAATTTATTTCTAATGTTCGAAGAAACCAGACTAATTCCTGTCATTTGTGAAGCAATCTCCGCTGTACCCCAACTGTAATATTGATTTGTTTCATGAATCAACCGTGACACCGGATATCCCTTCAACCTCGGATCACGTGGGGTGTCATAACTAAATATTCGAGCCATTCCTCCCATCATGTGATAAAGAACATGGCAGTGAAAAAACCAATCGCCATATTCCTGCCCGTAAAACTCGATGGTTACCTGTTGCATGGGCGGTACATTTACTGTGTGTTTTAACGGAGAAAAGTCACCGTTTTTGTTTATCACCCTGAAAAAGTGACCATGTAAATGCATCGGATGATCCATCATTGTAAGGTTGTTCAATGTGATTCGGGTTATTTCTCCCTGTTTAATTTTGATTTTGTCCGTTTCCGAAAGTGGAATGCCATTCAAGCTCCAGACATAACGGTTCATGTTTCCGGTTAGGTTAAGCAAAATTTTTCGTACTGGCGCATCCTTTGGATAGGTTGTTTTTACTGGCGACCTCAAATAATTGTAATTATTATCATCCAATTGGTTTCCCTCTTTCATGTCCCCCATAGCCATATTCATTCCGTTGGAATTATTTTTACTGACGGAATCCATTTGCATCATCATGGGTGAACCGGTGGTATCCTTTTGCTGCATATTTGAGGTGGTCATGTCCTGCATGTTGTCCATATTCATTTCTCCATCCATCCGCATTCCCCATTTTTCTTTCATTTTTTGAGGATCATCCTTTTTCGGTCTAAATTTTAATGCAGGTGCTCCCATACGCATATCCATTTTTGCCATTTTTTTCATCATGGCAATCTTATCTGGTTTGGGCACATCCGGGGCAGCAAGTGTTTTTCCTTGTCCCAGATAGGCAGAGGTTGTCCCTGAACCATCAGCAGCCGTAGCCCTGAACTCAATTTTGCCCTGATGAGGAATGGTCAAAATAAAATCGTAGGTTTCTGCAATGGCTATTAAGGTTTTGTTTCGCTCGACTGGTACAACATCGTTTCCGTCAGCTGAAACCAAGGTTGGTTCAACTCCTCCGAAGGTCATCCAAAAAGAGGTTGAAGCAGAACCGTCAATAATTCGCAACCTCACTTTTTCTCCCGGCTTAAAATCCGGGTAGTCCTGCTTTTGCATGCCGTTTATGAGAAAAGCGGGATAATAAATATCCGCAATGTCAGCTCCATTCATCCGCTGTTTCCAGAATTTGAGTTGTGCTCCTAAGGCTCCTTCCGCAATGACCCGATTCAAGGGAGTCGCAGTACCTTTTTTAATTTGGTACCATTCACTTCCTCGTTTTAAAGTACGCATAACATTCATGGGGTTTTCATTGGTCCAGTCAGACAAGACCAAAACCAGTTCTTTATCGTAGTTCAACGTTTCTTTTTTCGGTTCAATCACTATAGAACCAAACACACCACTTTGTTCCTGTAGCATAGTATGTGAATGATACCAATAGGTGCCGGATTGTTTCAGCGGGAACTCATATTTTAAAGTTCCCCCTGGTTCAATGGGCGGAGTGGTCAAGTAAGGTACACCATCATAAAAGTTAGGCAGTATTAACCCATGCCAGTGAACGGAGGTTTCTACATCCATTTCATTTTTCACATAAATAACCGCATATCCTCCTTCGGTAAAACGCAGGGTAGGTCCAGGAATACTTCCATTTATTGTCATGCCCATTACTTCTTTACCAGCTTTGTTTACGGTTTCCTGCCGCAGGGTGAGGTGGTAAGTTGTGGTATCTGTTTGGGTTTGTGCTTGGGCAACAAATCCTGTCAGCACAAATAGAGCTAAGGTTAAAAAAGTAAATTTAGATTTCATGTTTATTCTTTTATAGGTTGGTTTTGTATTAATTGATATCCTGCTTCTTTCCACGCTTCCATCCCACCTTTCAAATTATGAGTCCACTGTAATAAGTCAGTGATTTATTTTAAAGTTAATATTTTATTTATTTTGTTTCGCTACTAATAGATATTTTTATCTCAAA
>JAAFGX010000056.1 GCA_010365115.1 Paludibacter sp. | reverse complement strand
GATGTACAGAACACATGCAAATCAGACATAGGAAAAGACAAAAGGACATAGATAGATTCTATGTTAAAATCTAATTTAGTAAAGTAGAAATAATGACAAAAATTAAAATAGGCGTAATAGGCGGCGCCGGATACACCGCTGGAGAATTACTTCGCATTTTGATAAATCATCCAAATGTGGGTATTGTGTTTGTGAACAGCAGTAGCAATGCAGGAAACCCTATTGCCGATGTGCACAGCGGATTGATTGGTGAAACCAATTTGGTCTTTACTTCCGAATTGCCTTTTGGTTCGGTGGATGCACTTTTTCTTTGCTCGGCGCATGGCGATAGCAAAAAGTTTTTAGATAACAATAGTATTCCAGCGTCTGTAAAAATTATCGACCTTTCAACCGATTATAGGGCAAAAAGTCCGAGCCACGATTTTGTGTACGGTTTGCCGGAAATGAACCGAGATGAAATTCGTACAGCCACGCGCGTTGCAAATCCCGGATGTTTTGCCACGGCCATTCAACTGGCTTTGTTTCCATTGGCTGCTGCAGGTTTACTTACCGACGAAATTCACGTCAATGCTATTACCGGTTCAACGGGAGCAGGCGTAAAGCCTTCGGACACATCACATTTTAGCTGGAGAAACAATAATATTTCTATTTACAAACCTTTTGGACATCAGCATTTGGAAGAAATAGGGCAGTCGCTTCGTCAGTTACAGGGAGGTTTCAAAAAAACAGTGAATTTTATTCCTGTGCGTGGTAATTTTGCCCGCGGCATTTATGCAACTACTTATACGCACTGCACCTTGAGTTTAGAGGAAGCATACAAATTATATAACGATTTTTATAAAGATGCAGCGTTCACATTTGTAGTGAATAAAAATCCCGATATGAAGCAAGTGGTAAACACTAACAAAGGCATTGTTTATCTAGAAAAACATGGAGATAAATTGTTGATTGTATCGATGATTGATAATTTGTTGAAAGGTGCTTCTGGGCAAGCTATCCAAAATATGAACCTGATGTTTGGATTGGATGAAAAAACCGGATTGGGATTAAAATCGATAGGATTCTAAAGTATTGACAGTAGATAAACAGAATAGGCTTTCCAATTTTGGGAAGCCTCTTCTGTTTTTTATTTTCTAACCTTTTGTAGATGACAATAATTGAAACATTCATTTCATTTGACTTATTGTTAGTGACCTAATTCTAACTTTTCTTGATTTTTTGCTTACTTTTTTTATCAAGAAAAAAAAGTGAGTGGGGTTTGGGGCAAATCCCCGTAGTTAAAAAAAATATAGATTCTAATGTGCTTTTTTGTTTTTTTGGAAAATAATCTAACCTATTATTATTATTATTATTATTTCACCGAGAATCAATACGCATGATCGTCGCCATTCACATCTTCAATATCAATTCTGTTTTTTTCCATTGCTCGCCAGGCATAAAAAATATATCCTAATACAATAGGAATAAGCAACGAAACGATAGCCATAGCATTCAAGGTAAATTCGCTTGATGAGGAGTTGAAAATTGTCAACGAACTTTGTAGATTAGGAGTAGCAGGATAATAAGCAGTATTGTTGTAACCCGCTGTTAGAAATAAGCTGCATACGGTAATAATTGTTCCAACGCCCGCAAACCAGATTCCTTTTTTAAACTTTGCTGAAATCCACGTGCCAATTACACCCACCAATACTGCTACAACTCCTAACAGAAATGAACTTAAAACAATTGGCATTTCCATTAAGTTGGTGAAGTATTTATATTTTTCCATCGATACAATTCCTGTTGCTGGATCAACTGCGAATCCTTCTGAAAATAAAGTCCAGATTACAAATGTTAGGAAAAACACTACAAATGGAATAGCATTGTACCACAAATACTTTCTTGAACGAGCTTCCAGCACCGGATGATTTAATCGATTAATAAAAAACAAAGTCGCTAACGAACGAGCCAGAAAAAATACAGCTAATCCAAATGTCAGGTTTCTCAAGTTCAAAAGCGCTTCCAACCCATGCCATGGGTTTTGCCATTGGCTGATTACGGGTGCAAGCTGGTTGGTTATATTTCCTTTGTTGATTAAAAAATCCGAACCCGTGAAGAAAGTAGCTATTGCCACTCCAATTAGAAATGTACCTAATAATCCATTTATAAAAAGGAATGATCGATAGGTTTTTGCTCCGAAAACATTCCCGGGTTTCGACTGAAACTCATACGAAACTGCTTGTATAATAAAGCAAAAAAGAATAGCCATCCAAACCCAATAAGCTCCGCCAAAACTGGTAGAATAAAACAATGGGAAGGATGCAAAAAACGCACCGCCAAAAGTAACTAAAGTGGTGAAGGTGAATTCCCATTTCCGACCCAAAGCGTTTATAATCAAGCGTTTTTCATCTTCTGTTTTAGAAAGTGAAAATAACATGGATTGACCGCCCTGCACAAAAAGTAAGAATGCCAGTAATCCTGCCAAAAGCGAAATAATGAACCACCAGTAATGTTGTAGGAATGAATATGTTATCATGATTATGAGTTTATAAAGTTTGTAAAGTATAAAGTTTATAAAGTAGAAAGCTCATAAAGTCGGGTAGTTAATAAAGTCAACAACTTTACAAACTTTTCACTTTCCCACTTTACAAACTGTCCTCTGGTCCTTTCTTAATCTGTTTCAACATAATTCGTATTTCCGCTAACAATAAAGCTGAAAATAGAATGAGGAACAAAAAGAAAGTGATTTTTACTGAATCAGAAGAAATCCCCGAAATGGCTGCTTGCACAGGTAATATATCCTGAATAGCCCAGGGCTGGCGACCCATTTCGGCTACAGCCCAACCTAGCTCCCCAGCAACATATCCCAACGGAATGCTCAACAAACAAATCAATAATAACCAACCTGTCTTTTCAATTTTTTGGCGAACTGTAAAGAAAAATACCAATGCAAAAAGACCAATAAAATACATTCCCAACATCACCATAATGTGGAATGAATAAAAAACAATCGGCACATTTGGAATTAAATCCTCCGGCTTATCTAAATATCCGTATCCAAACTGCGAATAATTTGCCTTTAATTGTGTTTTGTGAATCACGGCTGCGGCAGAATCTTTTGCCGTAACGGCAATTTGATAATCCCTTAAAGATTGAATGGCTGCTTTACCACGAATTTGTTTTTCAGCAAATGAAAGAGGTAATGAACCATCTTGAGTTGGATAGCCACCATCAATTATATTTTTAACTCCCGGCACAAATGCATTCGCATCGCGATAACCCAATAAAGATAATAATTTAGGAATTTCAATTTTAAAAAGAAAAGGATCAACCGTATCGTTATAGGATTTTTTTTCAGGATTCATTACCCCGATAGCAATCAGGCCTACCCCGTTTTTTCCTTCGTAAAGTCCTTCCATTGCAGCCAGTTTCATTGGCTGGCGTTGAGTGACATGATAAGCTGAACCGTCGCCGGTGTAAGCAATTAAAAGTGAGGAAATAAGTCCGAATATAGAACCAACCATCATGCTTTTCAATGCAAAGTCAATATCTCGTTTTTTCAATAGAAACCAAGCACTCACGCCAATTACGAATAACGAGCCCATTACCCAACCCGATAAAACGGTGTGGAAAAATTTATTTATGGCTACCGGCGAAAGCAAAATGCTCCAGAAATCAATCATTTCATTTCGGACAGTATCGGGATTAAATTCCATGCCAATAGGATATTGCATCCATGCATTGGCCACCAAAATCCATAAAGCTGAAAGTGTTGCACCAAGTGTCACCAGCCATGTAGAAACTAAATGGAACTTTTTACTTACTTTTTTCCAACCAAAAAACATGATGGAAATAAACGTTGCTTCCATGAAGAATGCCATTATCCCTTCTATGGCAAGCGGTGCGCCAAAAATATCACCTACAAACCAGCTGTAGTTGGACCAATTGGTGCCAAACTCAAATTCAAGGATAATTCCGGTGGCTACTCCAATAGCAAAGTTAACTCCAAAAAGTGTCATCCAAAACTTGGTTGCTTTTTTCCACTCTTCGTTTCCTGTTTTCACATACAGAGTTTCCATTATCGACATAATTACCCCCAAACCTAATGTTAAAGGGACAAATAGCCAATGGTACATGGCAGTCAAGGCAAACTGTGCACGCGACCAATCTACTAAAGATGCATCCATTAATTCCATAAAAATTATTTTAAAATAATAAGTAATTAATTCGATTTATTTATTAATTCCTGACGAACATGGTTCGCTTTGCTTTCATCATTATTAAAATTGGTATTCAAATAATTCGGGAAAAAGAAAGTTTTCAGAATAACAAACATGATAAATAGTTTTATCAAGATGATTATCCATAGAGTTTTACCTACGGTCATGTTTTTGAAACCGTCCCTGTAAAAGGTAAATAAGTTTTGTAATCTTTGGGGGATCTGCATGAATTTTGAAATTGAATAAACAAACTTGAAAAATTCTGGTTACAAAATTATTAAAATAAATGGAATAATTACAAAAATGTTTCGACTATTAATTCATGAATGTTAGTTTTCCAGTAACAATTGCAAATATAGTTTTTATTCAGATATATTTACATACACTTACAAAAAAAACCGCCGAAAGAAACTCTTTCGACGGTTAATTATTATTTTACAATTGATTTAGTTCCCAATTTCAGAAAGAAACTTAATTCTTACCAATCTTACTTCTGTTTCGCTATAGTCATTTTCACCAAGTTCATCCAATGCCGGTTCAATTTTATCGGTTTCGGCAGAATTGAAATATTCAAAGATTTCATCCACATGATCTGGATCCATAACTTCAGTCAAGAAGTAATCAATATTGATTTTTGTTCCCGAATAAACAATGGCTTCAATTTCGTCGAGTAATTCAAAAATATCCAACCCTTTTGAAAGCGCAATATCATCTAACGCAATTTTGCGGTCAATAGCCTGAATTATTGATACTTTAAGTTTTGATTTGTTGGCAACAGTCCGAACGCGTAAGTCCTCGGGACGAATAATTTCGTTTTCCTTCACGTGTTCCTTTATCAGTTTCAAGAATTCTTCGCCATAACGTTTAGCTTTCCCTGCACCTACACCCGGAATGTTTTGTAACTCGTCCATGGTGATTGGATAACTGGTAGCCATTGCTTCGAGCGATGGATCCTGAAATATCACAAAAGGTGGAACTTCAAGTTTCTTTGATAGTTTTTTACGTAAATCTTTCAGAATTGAAAAAAGTACATCATCTGCAGCACAAGTTCCTCCTGAGCTTTTTGCATTTGATTCATCTTCTTCCTCATCGTACTCATTGTCCTTGACAATAGGGAAAGGTTGAGGCTTTTTCAGATACGCTTTACCGTTAGGAGTAAGTTTCAATAATCCGTAGTTTTCAATTTCTTTCGTTAGAAAACCCGCTATCATTGCCTGACGGATGACCGCATGAAGCAGTTTTTCCTCCTCGTCCGATGTTGAACCGAAATTTTCCAGTTCGTCATGTTGATACGATTTGACATCTGAGGTTTCGTTCCCTTTTAAGATGTCTACAATATGTTCAGCTTTGAATTTTTCTTTTACAATAAGAATGGTTTCCAATACCAGTGACAATAATTCTTGTCCTTCTATAAATTTTCGTGGTTTCATACAGTTGTCACAGCATCCGCAATTGTCTTCCTTGTATTCTTCTCCAAAATAATGGAGTAGTAACTTTCGTCTACAAATTGAAGATTCTGCATAAGCTTGAGTTTCCAATAATAATTGATTGCCAATTTCCTGCTCAGCAACGGGTTTGCCTTGCATAAATTTGCGTAATTTATCTAAATCTTTATAAGCATAGAAGGCAATGCATTGGCCTTCACCACCATCGCGTCCACCACGTCCCGTTTCCTGATAATATCCTTCCAGACTTTTAGGCATGTCGTAGTGCAGCACGTAGCGCACATCGGGTTTATCAATTCCCATTCCAAAAGCAATTGTTGCTACAATTACTTCCACTTTTTCCATTAAAAAACTGTCTTGATTCACACTTCTAACAGCTGATTCCATTCCTGCGTGATAAGGAAGAACGGAAATACCATTCATTTTAAGAGTTTCAGAAAGTTCTTCTACCTTTTTACGACTCAGGCAATAAATAATTCCAGATTTTCCGGCTTGAGAGCGTATATATTTTATTATATCTTTATCTACGTTAATCGTTTTTGGTCGTACTTCGTAATATAAATTGGCACGATTGAATGATGATTTATAAACCAATGCATTCAGCATGCCTAGATTTTTCTGAATATCATGTTGCACTTTTGGGGTAGCAGTTGCTGTAAGTGCAATAAGCGGAGCAACACCAATGTCATTGATAATTGGTCGAATTCGGCGATATTCGGGACGGAAATCATGTCCCCATTCCGAAATACAATGCGCTTCATCCACCGCGTAAAAGGAAATTTTGATTTGCTTCAAAAATTCTATGTTTTCCTCTTTTGTTAACGATTCTGGTGCAACATATAATAGTTTTGTTTTTCCAGAGACTACATCACTTTTTACTTGATCAATGGCTTGCCTAGATAATGAAGAATTCATAAAGTGAGCAATTCCGTCTTCTTCACTGAAATTTCGCATGGCATCCACTTGATTTTTCATCAAAGCAATCAGCGGTGAAATAACTATAGCGGTCCCTTCCATTATAAGTGATGGAAGTTGATAGCATAAGGATTTGCCTCCACCTGTTGGCATCAATACAAAAGTATCTTTACCATCAAGCACATTTTGAATAATCGCTTCCTGGTTTCCCTTGAAATTGTCGAAACCGAAGTTTTTTTTCAACTGCGTTGATAACGCAGATAGTTTGGCCATATCAATGTTTTGAGTAAAAAATGAATGCGAAAGTAGTATTTATTGTCGAATTAAAAGCACGTAATCAACTATTTTTTTGTTGTTTATTGCAAATAATACCAAATGAATTATTATTTCAGTCCAAAATTGGCTTTAGTATAATGCCGATTGCAAATTCCGCTTGCGGAAGGCATATAAATAAACAGTACAATTAGATGAACTTGCCTGCGGCAGGCAGGGTCGACATTGGACTGAATTATTTCTGCAATCGGTATAAACTATAAAATAGATGCTGATAACTACAATTAATTTCTGTAACAAAAATAGAAACAGATTTTAAATATACAACATGTTTTGAAAAAAAAATCAGGATATTAACTATCAAAAATAGTATATATCCTGAATAAATTACTTAATATGCATTTATACAATGCATTGCCTATTTTTTGTTATGCAATTTTTAAGCGATTAATATTTGTTTTTTCAATCTTGCTTTGAGCATAAGGCAACAAAACAGTCAGTTTTTTTTCGTTTTTCGAAGGCATTTCGAACATTTCGTCCATCATGATCGTTTCGGTAATCGAACGCAATCCACGAGCTCCGAGTTTAAATTCTATCGATTTGTCAACAATATACTCCAACACTTCTTCCTGAAATTTCAATTCAATGCCATCCATTTTGAACAATTTGGTGTATTGTTTGATTATTGAATTTTTAGGTTCAGTCAGAATTCGCCGTAAAGCAGTTCTATCCAATGGTTCTAAATATGTAAGAATTGGTAATCGACCAATGATTTCCGGAATTAATCCGAATGATTTTAAATCCTGAGGAGCAATATATTGCAATAAATTATGTTTGTCAACCAGTTCGTTTTCTTTTCCTGCATTGTAGCCTACAACACGAGTATTCAACCGTGATGCAATTTTTTTCTCAATACCATCAAAAGCGCCACCACACACAAATAATATGTTTTGTGTGTTCACCGCTATCATCTTCTGATCGGGGTGTTTACGTCCGCCTTGAGGTGGAACATTTACCACCGCTCCTTCCAATAATTTCAATAATCCTTGTTGAACACCTTCGCCGCTTACATCGCGCGTGATACTCGGATTATCGCCTTTGCGGGCAATTTTATCAATTTCGTCGATAAATACAATTCCGCGTTCGGCCGCTTTTACATCATAATCGGCCACTTGTAGCAAACGGGTTAGAATACTTTCAATATCTTCGCCCACATAACCAGCTTCGGTCAATACTGTCGCATCTACAATGGTGAATGGAACATGCAGTTTTTTAGCAATTGTTTTTGCCAATAAGGTCTTACCCGTACCGGTGTAACCCACCATAATGATATTTGATTTCTCAATTTCCACATCATCGTTGGAGTTTTCCTGCATCAATCTTTTGTAATGATTATAAACCGCTACAGAAAGAAACTTTTTTGCTTCTTCTTGTCCAATTACGTATTGATCGAGGTATTCTTTAATCTCAATAGGTTTTGGAACCTGTTCTTTTTTTAAATTCGTAAGTTTCGATTTCTTAGTTGTGTTTTCTTTTACAATTTCAGCTGCTTGCACAGCACATTCATTGCAAATATGCGCTCCATCTTGTCCCATGATAAAGAAATCCACCTGAGATTCGGGTCGTCCGCAAAAACTGCAATTTTTATTATTTTTAGCCATTCTTTGTTTTCTGTTTAGCGTTTCGTGTTTATCGTTTCGTGTTTTACTACCAACCCGAAACTACCAACTACTAACTTATTTCTTCTTTTCGTTTAATAAAATCTTGTCAATCATTCCGTATTCTAAAGCCTCTTCGGAATTCATCCAATAATCACGGTCCGAATCTTTTTCAATTCTTTCAAAAGGATTTCCGGAATGTTCGGCAATAATGGTATATAATTCTTTTTTCAACTTTTGAATTTCACGGGCTGTAATTTCAATATCAGACGCTTGTCCTTGTGCACCACCCATTGGCTGGTGAATCATGATGCGGGAATGTTTTAAAGCCGAACGTTTTCCTTTGGCTCCTGCTACCATTAGAACCGCTCCCATAGAAGCGGCCATTCCGGTACAGATAGTTGCTACGTCCGATCCGATAAACTGCATGGTGTCGTATATACCTAACCCGGCATAAACCGAACCCCCTGGAGTGTTTAAATAGATGGAAATGTCTTTTCCTGGATCAGAAGAATCAAGATAAAGCAACTGAGCCTGAATTACATTGGCGGTATAATCGTCCACCTGAGTGCCCAGAAAAATGATACGATCCATCATTAAACGGGAAAAAACATCCATTTGAGTAACGTTTAATTGACGTTCTTCCAAAATAGAGGGAGAGATATAATTATTATTAGTAATGCTGGTATATTTATCCAATGCCAACCCATTCATGCCTAGATGTTTGGTGGCGTAACTGCGAAATTCGTTGTTGTTCATATTTTTATGAGTTTGAAAGTTTATAAAGTGTATAAAGTTTGAAAGTTTATAAAGTAATTGAGTAGATTTGTAATAATTTATATTTGCAGTCAATTACTTTATTTTATTGAAAAAGGCTTTTAACCAATTCAAAAAAAGAAACAAAGATAAAGATATTTTGTTTGATTTTTTAGTAGTTAAAAGCCTTTTCGGCAAAATGAGTGAAAAAATATTATTTTTCTTCAAACATTTTGTTGAATTCTTCGATAGAAACTTCTTTGTTATCTAGTTTTACAGCTTCTTTTACAATTGCAAACACTTTTTGCTCTGCTACTCTTTCAATGATATTTTTAAGCGTATCCTCTTTTTTAATCATGTCTTTTGCATAATTAGAAATAATATCATCTTCCATACCAATCATTCCATATTGAGCAAATTGTGCTTTCGCCATTTTTTTGGCAAATTCTTCAACATCTTCTTTTTCAACTTTTACATCGTTCGATTTTACCAATTTGTCTTTCACCAAATGCCATTTCAAATCGGTAATCATTTTCGAATAATCTTGTTCTAAAGTTTCAGCCGTTAGATTCTTGTTCGATGATAATACCCAGCGTTTAAGGAACGTGTCAGGGAAAGATAAATCGCTGAATTTAGCAATCAGCATTTCCTGTGCATCTACGCCAAATTTATATTCGCTGTCGGAAATTAGATTTTCCTGTATGTTTTCTTTGATTTTAGT
Organism: Paludibacter sp.; assembly: GCA_010365115.1. Classification (GTDB taxonomy): domain Bacteria; phylum Bacteroidota; class Bacteroidia; order Bacteroidales; family Paludibacteraceae; genus Paludibacter. Next base: position 38,794 of record JAAFGX010000056.1, on the reverse strand, counting down.
GCGGAATTCTTCTTCGCTGCTCACCACGTTGTCACCATATACTTTGTCGAATAATTCCTGATTGATTTCAGACTCGTGATAACGGGTAATGCTATCAATTGTCAATTGAAAATCAGCAACAACTTCTTTTGCAGCATCTTTCGAAATTTTCAACAATGAGCTGATTTCAGTTTCGTTTTCAAATGCAGCGGCAGGATTAAAAGTGATTACATCGCCTTTTTTGGCACCAACAAAAAGTGCTTTTTGAGCATCATCTTTCATGTAAGCCGCAGTTAAAGTGGCATCCTGAACTTTTATTCCGGTTTCGTTTACTTTGTCATTTGCCATTTCTAGCAATTCGCCTTTCAACATATCTTTTTCTTCGACAATGTCTTCCTGAATGTATTTTCCATAACGTCCGGTGTACGATTTAACCTGATTGTCAATCATTTCGTCGCTCACTTTGATGTCGTAATATTTCACTTTATCTTTTTTACTCAATTCTACTTCAAAAGTAGGCGCAATGCCTAAATCGAATACAAATTCGAATTCTTCCTGATTATCGAAATCAATAGGTTGTTGTTCTGTTTCGTTTGGAAGTGGTTCGCCCAGAATATTAATGTTGTTTTCGCGGATATAGTTGAATAGGTTGTCAGATACCAATTTATTGATTTCTTCTGCCATTACTGCCTTTCCGTACATTTTTTTTACTAAACCTACAGGAATCATGCCGGGACGAAAGCCTGGAATGTTCGCTTTTTTGCGATAATCACGTAAGTTTTTATCCACTTTCTCGGTATAATCCATTTTTTCAATGCGTAACGTTAAAGTAGCATTGTTTTGATCGAGGTCTTTTCTGACAATATTCATAATTTAATTAATAGAGTAATTTACTGATATTTATCTTTCTATAATGGGGTGCAAAGGTACAAAAAAAAGAGATATATAGTTCTTTTTTATTCTAAAAAAATACAAATGAATTTATTTTTCATCTTCACTAATTTCAAAGTCGTAGTTTCAATAAACAAAATAAGAGAAGTAACCTGATGTAGGTTTAACTTCTCTTATTATTAATTCTATTTTTTATTTTCAGAATAGATATACCAAATTGACTGAAAAAACTCTGTTGGTATTAGTTGTAGGTAATGGAAGAATAATTGTGCTGCTTGCAGTATTTTTAATTCCCTGACTCCATGTGGCACCCAATTGAATTTTATTGAATAATTCAAGTCCGGCTCCAAAATTTAAACCATAATCAACTCGATCCATAAAACTTGCAAATGGCTCGTTTTCGGTTGTATTTGCCGTTTCGTCAACAGTTTTTCCGTTTAATGCATAGCCTCCATAAATACCGCCAAAGCCATAAATTCCAATAAAACCAAGCGTCAATCGGTAGCGAAGATTAAATGGAACTTCCAGATAATTCAATTCAGTGTAACCTTCCCTTAAAAAGTTGGTGGTACTGACACTATCGCTAAATGTGCTTCCTTTTTGCGAAAGTAGTGCGCTAATTTCAACTCCCAATCCTGATTTCTTCGGCATTGCTTGATAAATCAACCCGATTTGGTAACCGGTTAAATTTTTCGAACTGAAGCCATCCTGTATATCTTGCTGTGCGAATGATTTTATCTCATTTGCCAAGTTTATACCTGCTTTAATACCCAATTGCGCATAAACTGTTGTAGTGCAAAGCAGTAAAAGCAGAATCAAAGGGTGTTTACTTTTCATAATTTTAAAAAATGACATTTGACAGAATTTCTATTTATAACGCAGGTTTCACGAATTATTGTAAATCATGTGAGTAAAATAAACTGTCAACTAACAACTATTTTCTAGTCATACGTTTCCGTTCATTCTCATCTAAATATATCTTGCGTAGGCGAATGCTTGAAGGAGTAATTTCAACATACTCATCTTCTTTAATGTATTCCAACGCTTCTTCCAAACTGAAAACTACAGGTGGAGTTAATTTTGCTTTATCATCTGCTCCCGATGAACGCATATTGGTGAGTTTTTTCGGTTTCGTTACATTTACAACAATATCGCCCTCTTTAGCACTTTCACCTACAACCTGTCCTGAGTAAATATCTGTTTGTGGAAATATAAAGAACCGTCCACGATCTTGTAATTTGTCCAAAGAATAGGCAAAAGCATTTCCACCTTCCATAGCAATAATTGAGCCATTTAATCTTTTTTCAATATGTCCCTTGTAAGGTTGATATTCAAGAAAACGATGCGACATGATTGCTTCTCCTGCTGAAGAAGTCAACACATTATTTCTCAACCCAATAATTCCGCGCGATGGAATCAAAAATTCTAATTGAATACGGTCGTTCATTACATCCATGGTGAGCATTTCGCCTTTGCGTATGGCTACCATTTCTATGATCTTTCCTGAACAAGATTCAGGCAAGTTGATGCTTAATTGCTCAATCGGCTCGCAACGTACGCCATTAATTTCTTTAAAAATCACTTGAGGCTGACCAACTTGCAATTCATAACCTTCACGACGCATCGTTTCTATTAATACAGACAAGTGAAGTACTCCACGGCCAAAAACAGTCCATACATCAGAATCTATACTTTTTTCAACTCGCAAAGCAAGATTTTTATCTAATTCTTTTATCAATCGGTCGTGAATGTGACGAGAAGTTACAAACTTACCTTCTTTACCAAAAAATGGAGAATTATTGATGGTAAACACCATGCTCATTGTTGGTTCGTCAATAGCAATTGGAACCAATGGTTCCGGATTTTGTAAATCTGCAATTGAATCACCGATTTCAAAACCTTCAATGCCAACCAATGCACAAATATCACCCGATTTAACCTCGGTGGCACGTGTGCGTCCTAATCCGGTAAAAGTATGTAATTCCTTAATGCGGCACTTAATTGCTCTTCCATCACGTTTTACCAAATTAACGTCCATACCTTCGCGCAATGTTCCACGATGAACCCGACCCACTGCAATACGACCTACGTATGATGAATAATCAAGTGATGTGATCAACATTTGTGGTGTTCCTTCCAAATATAAAGGTTCTGGAATGTGTTCAATGATTGCATCGAGAAGAGGTATGATGTTGTCAGTCTGGTTTTTCCAATCTTCAGACATCCAGTTGTTTTTTGCTGAACCGTAAATGGTGTGAAAATCTAACTGGTTTTCAGTTGCATCTAAATTGTACATTAAGTCGAAAACAGCTTCGTGCACTTCGTCAGGGCGGCAATTTGGTTTGTCTACTTTATTTACTACAACGATAGGTTTTAAACCTATTTGTAATGCTTTTTGTAACACAAAACGTGTTTGAGGCATTGGGCCTTCAAATGCATCAACCAAAAGCAATACGCCATCGGCCATGTTCAACACACGTTCCACTTCACCACCGAAGTCAGCGTGACCGGGAGTGTCTATGATATTGATTTTGTATCCTAAATAGTCGATGGATACGTTTTTTGCTAATATGGTGATTCCCCTTTCGCGTTCGAGGTCGTTATTATCCATAATTAACTCGCCTGCGTTCTCGTTATCGCGGAACAAATGTCCGGCAAGTAACATCTTGTCAACCAGCGTGGTTTTACCATGGTCGACGTGGGCAATAATAGCAATGTTTCTAATTTTCTGCATGTAACACAATCTTTTTTTTTGAGGGTGCAAAGTTAGTAAAAATAATTCAATAACCGTTTAGTGCATAAAACAGTCCAATCTATTTTAAAAGTTTACGGTTGTTAATGCCGATCAAGTACTTCGAGATTCCGCTTGCGGAAGGCATGTCGTTTAATCCCGTTACACGTGATGTTTTATTTGACGCACTTGCCTGCGGCAGGCAGGGTCGACATTGAACTATATTGTTTGTGCAATCGGTATTCTAACTTAAAATCAACAAAAAAAGCCGATAAACAATTTGTTTATCGGCTCTAATAATATCGTAATTGCGTATATGTTATGCTCTTACGCGTTCTATATAAGAACCGTTACGAGTATCAACTTTTATTGTTTCGCCTTCGTTAATGAATAATGGAACACGAACGGTAGCTCCCGATTCAACTGTGGCAGGTTTTGTAGCGTTAGTAGCGGTATCACCTTTTAACCCTGGTTCGGTATACGTAATTAATAAAGCTACCTGAACCGGAAGATCAACATAAAGTATTGTTTCAGATTGAGCATGAGTTACTACCTCGCAAATCATTCCTTCTTTCAAAAAATCAACTCCGTTAATAATGTCTTTGTTGACCGATACTTGTTCGAAATCTTCGTTATTCATGAAGTTGTAACCAGCTTCATCTTTATAGAGATATTGGTAATCGCGTCGTTCGATGCGGACTTCCTCTATGCGTATTCCTGAATTAAAAGTTCTGTCCAACGTACGACCTGTAACCACATTTTTTAATTTTGTGCGGACAAAGGCAGGACCTTTTCCTGGTTTTACGTGAAGAAATTCGGTGATGAAATAGTACTGACCATCAATGTCAAGGCACATTCCGTTTTTAATATCTGCTGTAGTAGCCATAAATATAATTAATAATTAATAATGCAAAATTCATAATTGAAAAATTTGAATCATTATTTCAATTGTATGTTTTTCGTCAACAAAAGTACAATTTTTATTCTAAACTTCAAAACAGCCTGTATTCACTAGTAGGGCTGATGCATTAAAATAATTTTGACCAACATTATGGGCAAAGCCCCTTGATTTGGTTAAGCTCACTTTGCGGATAATCATTATCCATTAATTGCACTCTTACATTCCCCTTCGGGGGATTTTAGGGGGCTCTTAATTCATTTCTAATTGTAAGCAGGTTGCTCAAAATGCATACATAATGACAATATTTGTTATTTTTTTATGTGTATTTGTAGTTAGATTGACATGATTAATGAAGTTTATACAGCAATGTTGTGTTAAATAATTGATTCTTTAAAAAAACTTTTTATTTATTTATTTTATCTTTTATTTATTTACAATTATTAGTATGAAAATTTTTGACACTCAAAAATGAATAGATAATTGCAGAATATCAGTGATTTATATAACAATTACATAGTTAATATATGCGATATTTTAGGTTGTAAATACAAATAAAAATATATCTGCCTACATATTGACACAATTTTTCTGTATATTTTTTCTATTTATCATCAAAAACACTTGTTTTTTAATTTTTAATACTTTATTTTTGCCATCTGATTTTATGAACAAAGTAGAATAAACGCAAATTAAAGAAGATTAACAAACAAAATGTTAAATTTATGAGAAAACTAACGTTCTTATTGGCCTGCCTGTTTTTGGTAGGCGTAGGTTTGGTTAATGCTCAATCTAGATCCGTTTCCGGAAAAGTGGTTTCCGCGGATGATGGGCAACCTATTATTGGTGCTACTGTAATGGTAAGAGGTACAACAAATGGTACAATTACTGATGCAGATGGTAAATTTTCTATCAGTTTGCAGGGTACTGCAAAAACTTTATTGATTTCATACGTTGGAATGAAATCGTTAGAAATTGAAGGTACAAACAACATGATCGTTAAACTTCAATCGGATGAGTTAATGATTGATGAACTTGTTGTAACAGCGTTTGGTCTAAAACGTTCAGAAAAGTCAATTGGATTTTCTGCTTCCACTGTTAAAGGAGACGACATTAACGCTTCTAAAGGAGCTTCTGTAATGGGAGGTTTACAAGGTAAAGTAGCTGGATTAACTATAACTTCTGCAGGAGGCACAGGATCTTCTCAAAAAGTTGTAATTCGTGGTGTTACTTCTTTTTCTGGTAGCAATCAGCCTTTGTATGTTGTGAATGGTGTTCCTATGCAAAATGATTTTCAAGGTGACAATGGTTCAAATAATTCTGTCGATTTTGGAAACCAAGCTTCAGATATTAATCCAGATGATGTAGAGTCTGTTACTGTATTAAAAGGTGCTTCTGCAACTGCGTTGTACGGATCGCGTGCTGCTAATGGTGTGATTGTAATAACAACAAAAAGGGGTACAAACACTGGAAAGTTATCGGTAATTTATAACGGATCTGTTACAGCTTCGAACGTATTAAGAGTACCTCAAACTCAACAAACCTTTGGGCAAGGCTGGCCGTTTTGGGATGCAGCTGAAAATGGATCATGGGGACCAAGATTAGATGGTAGAGAAAATGTTTGGGGTGCATATTCTGATAATGGTAGTGGTGGACCAACAACACCTCCTGCACTTTATTCTGATTACAAAATTATGAGTAAGCCGTTTAGTTATATAAAAGATAATATGCGTGACTTTTATGAAACAGGAATGGAATATAACAATACGCTTTCTATAGCAAGTGGTGGTGAAAATACGTCATTTCTACTTTCATTTGGCAATGTAACTACAGATGGAATACTTCCTACAAAAGCTGATATGTTCAAACGAAACATTGTTTCATTTAGAGGAGATACAAAATATAAAAAATTCTCTGCTTCTTACGATGTGAATTACGTCAAAAAGAATATTACGGCAGTAAGTTCTGGTCAAGGATCAGATGGAGCAACTATGTTTCAGGAAATTGCACAAATGCCTGTAGATATACCTGTTAAACAATTGAAAGATTATAAAAGTATCTATCATAACGTAGATAATTTTTATACTTGGTATGCTCAGAATCCATTTTGGGTTGTTGCAAACAACGGAAATGAATACAAAGATGACAGAGTTTATGGTAAGGTTGAATTAAACTTGGACTTAGTCAAAGGTTTGAAATGGGTAGGTCGCATTGGTGGTGATTATACAAATTCTCGTCAACGTAGTTGGAATGCGGTTGCAAAAACAAGTATTGATTCTTGGAGTTACGGTAATAAAAATGATGAGGTCGGGACATATCAGGAAAAGAATTCCTATGTAGGTCAATTAGATGCAACTACTTTCCTTAGCGCAGATTATCAGTTAAATAGTGATTTTAGATTAACTGGAATTGCTGGAGTTAACTATAACGAAAGATCGGGATACAATCTAAAGTCATATTTATTTGGACTAGTACAACCAGGATGGTATAGCCTACTTAATGGCGGGGATAATCCTGTAACAAGTGGTGATGATACTTCCATAAGATTTGGATCAGTTTACAATCGCCGTTTATTTGGAGCTTTAGGTCAATTTGATTTAAGTTTCAGAGACTGGGCATTTGCAACCGTATCGTTACGTAATGATTGGTCTTCTACATTACCAACAGGATTGAATAGTTATTTTTATCCAGGAGTAAATGCAACGGCTATACTTACAGATGCAATACCTGCGATGAAGAGCGATGTATTGAACATGTTAAAGCTACGTGCTGCATGGGGAATGACAGGAAACGATGCTAATACATATCTCACAAGTTCAGTATATCTTCCCACACAAGTAAACTTAGGAATGGGATCAGTATATACTCCTATTGTTGGCGTATTAGGATTAACTGAAAGTAATCGTGCAGCTAATAATGCATTACGCCCAGAGCTTACATCTGAAATCGAGTTTGGTTTTGAAGCAAAATTTTTAAATAACAGACTAGGAATTGATGCTTCATATTACAATAAAAACACAAAAGATCAAATAATTTTAGCAACTGTAGCTCCAGAAACCAGATTTACTTCTCAGGCTAGAAATATAGGTTTAGTAAACAATCAGGGTGTTGAATTACGTGTTTGGGGTGTTCCTGTGAAAACAAAAGATTTTAATTGGGAAATTGGTTTTACATTTGCTAAGAACAGAAGTGAAGTAAAAGAGCTATGGGAAGGTGCTAAAGAATACATTATTTTATCTGCTTATGGGGTAAACTTCAAAGCAATTAAAGGGCAACCTCTTGGAGTATTTACTGTTCCTCAAGCTGCAACAGCCGGTGGAAAAACAATTGTTGCTAATTCAGGTCGTCCGCTAATTGATCCAGTAAACCAGAAAACAGTAGGTAGTTCAGCACCTGACTTTACTGCAGGTTTGACAAATAGATTCACTTTTAAAGGAATTTCTTTAGGAGCTGTTTTAGATATGCGTAAAGGTGGTAAATTTTGGAGTAACACAGCAGAATTAATGGCATTTGATGGTAATTCAACGATTACTACTTTTAATAATCGTCAACCATTCATAGTGCCAAATTCTGTTAAGAACATTGGAACAACTGCTTTACCTAACTATGTTGAAAATGACATACCTATTGGATGGCAAGCGATGTATTCATATTACAACCACAGTACGAATACGGTAATGTATGAAAAAATGGTGTTGGACAAATCATATATTAAATTAAGAGAAGTAACGTTGTCTTATACTTTGCCTAAGAGATTATTTACGAACTCAGCATTAACCTCTATAGAAGTAAGCTTTATTGGACGCAATCTTTTAATGTGGACTCCTCAAGAAAACAATTTTGTAGATCCTGAAGCTACCAATTATGGTAATGATTTGCTCTCTGATTTTGGAGAATTTTCTGCAGGACCTACTATGCGTAATATTGGAGGAAGCATTAAAGTAATTTTCTAAACATAAAAAATTATACAAAAATGAAAAAAATATTTATTATTAGCATAGTGTCATTTGCACTTTTTGCCACATCGTGCGATAAGATGCTGGATATTAATGAAAATCCTAATTATCCAGTTTCTGCCTCAGCTGATTTATCGTTGGCATCTGGCGAGGTATTTATTACCTCAGCAATAGGTGGTGATCTGCAATTAATGGGAAGTATGTGGTCACAATTCTACGCTCAACATACAGGATCAAATCAATATACAAATATTGACTCTTACAATTTGCCGAATAGTAATTCTTATATCACTCGTTCATGGTCTTTGCTTTATGCAGGAGCCTTACCTGATTTAGAAAATGTAATTACAAAATCGGCAGAAGAAAACGAATGGAATCTTTGGGTACAAGGACAAACTTTGAAAGCTTTTACATATCATGTGTTAGTCGATTTTTACGGTGAAGTTCCATTTAAAGAAGCAAATAAAGGGATTTCTGTAAACCCTGCCTATGATAGTGGTAGAGAAGTAAATGCAGGTATTATTACAATCTTGAATCAAGCAATTGCAAAAAAAGCAGATGCTTTAACTGCCGAGTCTTTGTTGTTAGACAGTAGACGAAAAAGTGATCTTATTTTGAATGGTGATATAGCCACTTGGATTCAGTTTGCAAAAACGTTAAAGCTGAAAATATTGTTGCGTGATTACGCTACCAATAAAACTGAAATAAATACACTTCTAGCAGAAGGTGACTTGCTAGCAACCGATGTGGCTTTTTCAAAGTTTACGGATAAAGAGAACAATTCAAATCCACTCTTTGAGAATGACAGACGGAAGTTAAATACAACTAATAATTTAAGAGCAAGCTCAACCTTGGTAATATACTTGAATGCAAACAAAGATCCTCGTAAAGACATCTTCTTCTCTAAATCATATTCATTTTTACATCCAGAAGATGAAGATGATTTACCAATAGATACAATTGTAGGTCTTCCACAAGGAGGATATACTCTTGGAAGTTCATGGACACCTGTTTCGTCTAAAGCTATTTTAGACGCAACAGATCCTGTATATTTAATGTCAGCAGCTGAAAGTCACTTTTTACAAGCTGAATGCTTAGTATTAGACAATAAAAATACAGAAGCAAAAACTCAGTACGATTTAGGAGTTACCGCTGCCTTTAGTCAATGGGGCTTAGATGCCGCTCCTTTTATTGCTCCTGCAGGTGCTTATTATTTTGATGAAACAGTATTAAGTTCCCAAGAATCAAAGTTAGAAGCTATTTGGCGTCAGAAATGGATTTCAGCTGTACGATCTCAAGGATGGAATTCCTTCTTTGAAATTAACAGAACTGGATATCCTGTTTATGGGTCTGTTGATTCTCGTAATGCTGCATATGTAGTAGGTGACTTAGCTCCTTCCATCAATAGTGTTTTGCCGACAAAAGAATTCCCACGACGTTTAATTTATCCTAAATCGTCTACAGATTTTAATCCGAATGCACCAAAAGTCTCCATTCCAATGCAGACAAAAATGTGGTGGCACAAACAATAATTATTAACATAATAAATAAAATAAAATGAAAAAAATAAAGATATCATTGTTTGTGTTGAGTGTATTCTTTGCACTTACAAGCTGCGAAACTCTTAAAGATCCAGTTGTTGAGCTAGGACCAGTATATCCTCTTTCTGGTGAATGGATTGTGAGATTTATTAAAGAAAGTCCAATTAAAGGAGATACTAGCAAATTCGTTACTGTTACAACCTCAAATGATGCAAGCAATTCGACGACTTCGTTATGGTTACGTAAAACAAGTAATAGTTTTACTACAGATACCAGCTCTGTTCTTAAAGGAAAAATACTTGTTAAATCATTTACGGTAAAAGCGACTTGCAATGTTGACAATAAATCTTTCAATGTTGACAATGGAGCTAATACAGTATTAGCAGCTGGTGCATCAGTTGGAACTTGTAAGGTTACTAATGGCAAAGTTACAATAGATGGTTGGGATACTGCTACTGGTCACAAGTCTGACAAAATAACTTTCAAATTTGAAGATTCTAGAACTCCTGGCGTAGTTTACACTGCTGAAGGCTACAGAAGAACGGGTTGGTTAGACGATGAACCTTAATTTCGAATTGATTTAAATATCGTCTTATATTAAAAATAGTTGCAAGGTAATCCTTACAACTATTTTTTTTTAGTGCGCCGAGCATGGCGAGTATATTTGACGGTGTAAGTCCGTTATAGGGGCTATCAGTTGCCAACCATTAGCTTATACCAACTGTACATTTAAAACAGTCCAATCTGTTTTAAATGTCTACTGTTGTTAATGCCGATGCTTACAAACAAATTGGACAATAAGACGAACTTGCCTGCGGCAGGCAGGGTCGAAATTGGACTATATTGTTTGTGCAATCGGTATTAAGGCAATTGTGTTTCAGTTACTTTACGGTTTTCAATCTCAAATAATACTGGATTAGTTAATATGTATTATATAGAATAAAATACATTAATGAATTTTTGATAAAATTAATTAATTATTCAGGTGAAGCATAAACCGATTCATATCAGATATGAATCGGTTTATGTTTTTTATAAATCAATTTCCCTGAAACATAAATGCATTTATCACAGAACTATATGCATTTACCTTTTATATAAACCCCGTTCCTCGTAGCGTATAGGACTTATGCCGTCAACTGTTTGGCGAAGCGTCACGCTTCGTCATTGCTAAAAGGAAAGCTCTAGCTTTCCATATTCTATTTCAATATGGAAGTCTGGAGACTTCCTTCTAACTTCGACATAGCGAAAGACGCTATGCCGAACTCCACACGCTGGCGCAAGTCTTAATTCATCTTTGAAGGGGGAGGGGTACTTCGGAAGTACCTTATGGATCATTTTCGCCAAAAAAAAAGCCCTTCCTGATTTTCATCAGAAGGTGCTTATTATTGTCATTCATAAATATCTTTTCTATGTCCGAGTGCTATAACATCAACCACCAGTTTGTTGTCAAAAACATCGTAAATAATGCGATAATTGCCTGTCCGAATGCGGTAACCATCTCTTCCTTTCAGTTTTTTGCATCCATTTGGGCGAGGGTTATCTGCTCAACCTGAAATAGCATCAAATATAGGTTCGGCAATACTGTCCGAAAACTTATCAAGCGTTTTTTGAGCTTTTTAGACAAAAACACACTGTACTTAGGCATTTTTTTTCCTGTTTTTCAAATAATCAGTAAACAAAATACGCTCACCATTATCCTCTTTTTTGGCTTGGTCGTATAGCCGAATGTCTTCTATCTCTTCGATGTTTTCTAGTGAAGCATCAAATTCATTAGCAGGCAAAATCATGAAAGATTTCTTGCCATTAGTGTCCTTGATGTATTGTGGATGTACGGAAATCATACTGAATTTAGTTTGTTGTAAATTTTTATTTGTTGTTGAATTCGTTGTAAATATAATCATTTCCAATATAAAATCAAACGGTGTTAGATACTTTTAATTATCATGATAAAAATGAATATTTATGAATTTCAATCAACTGATACAAACTATTTTAAACAGGTATTATTAGACTGTATTATTTCTGCGAGCGGTATAATTAACAGAAATGAAATATTCATTTGAGTAAAATATAAGATTGTAATACCAAATGAATTGTTATTTCAGTCTAAAATTGGCTTTAGTATAATGCCGATTGAGTATTTCGAGATTCTGCTTGCGGAAGGCATATCGTAGCATAGCGGAGATCCCGTCACACGGGAGAAATAAACAGTACAATCCCGTTACACGGGATGTTCCATTAGACGCACATGCCTGCGGCAGGCAGGGTCGACATTGGACTGAATTATTTCTGCAATCGGTATAAGATGAGAAAATCCGCTGAAAGAATCACTTACAGCGGATTTTACAATTGAATTTTTACTGAACAATTATCTTCTAACTTTCAGAGGCTTTATTTTCATCACTTTCCGTGATATATTTGAAATACTTTTGCTTTGTTTGTTGCTCTTAACACGTGCTGCAGAAACGCTACTTGGTGCAGGTGCAGTTCCATCAATGTACTTGAGTTGCCCTGTGAAAGTGCCGTAGATTTTGGAACCAATTTTATCAAACAAAGTGTAATTAATGCTGTATTGGTCTCCAGTCTTGTTCACAATTATATTTCCATCTGTTAGTCTTTTAGTAGTTTCTCCGTAATACCAACAGCCCCAGTTGTTTCCATCGGTGGTGGTGAAGCCCGGGACTAAAGTTGAAGGAATTAAATCGGCTGGTCCAGTATATTTTGTTATCATGTTATAAGTTCCGTTTGGTATTGAATCTGTTACCGATAAAGGCGTATTAAATTCTAACATTAATATTTCTCCATTCAAAACTGAATCTTCAAAATTCACACCTTCTGTAGCAAGGTAAGCAACAAAATTATGAGATGGTGCAGATTTATATGCTTCCCCATAATAGACAAGTTCACCTTTTGTAAATAGAGGAGATATTTCGACAGGCACTTCCCGCTGATCAGTTACCGGAACTAGACCTTCATACGAGAAATGAACTACTTCATTGTCTTCTGTTGTCAAGTCACCTTCTATCAAAAAGTTTTCTCCTTTTGATGTTATCGAATAACGTCCCTCTTTTATGAAGCTTGTGATGGGGTTTGTTCCGTTCAAAGTGATTAATCGGGTGCCGATATCAAATAATTGACCCTGATTATCTATCGTCTCACCAGGAAAAAATGTGTTTACAGCTCCTGAGTTAGTGAGAATAAAATCTCCCTCATTTATACTATTTTGGGTGATAGCGACATTGAAATCGAGATATAGAAATGTGCCGTTACCCATGATTCTTCCGGAGTCGTTGAGACTTAAACTGTTTTCGAGCAAATACATGTCGAAACTATTGTTGCCAGTTTCGTAGTAATCGCCCCAGTTGGAAGTGTAAGCTTGATTGAATGAGTAACTAGTCTGATTGACAGAAATCTCACACGATGCAGTTTTGTCGCCGGCTTGTAGTGTTATCGTTGTGGTTCCACTTTTGAGCGCAGTGAAAACAATGGTTTTTGTGGATGAAGCTTTGCTATTCGTTCTGGATGCATTTTGTTCAGTACTTTCCTTTATAGTTACAATATCATTATTGCTTGAAATCCAGTTAATGGGTTGTTTGCTAATATCTCCTGTTAAAGTTACCGTTGCAATTAAAGAATCCGATTGACCAACATTTAATGCTATGGAAGTTTTGCTAAGTTTTAGATTTGTTACTTCATTTGTTACGCACGATGCTAGAGTGAACATAGCTATCAAGGAAAAAATCAAACCTTTTTTTGTTAGTTGTTTCATTTTAGTTTTTTTGGTATAAATATTTTCTATTAAAAAACAAATATAAGGCAAATTCTTTAATTAACATCGAAATAAAGAATTATTAATGTTTTGCGAACTTCAGAGAATACCTTGTTCGCTTGAAATTAAAAACTAGTCTTTTATCTGATAAATAATACCAACTGTACATTTAAAACAGTCCAATCTGTTTTAAATGTCTACTGTTGTTAATGCCGATTCCGATTGCAAATTCCGCCTGCGGAAGGCTTTCAAACAAATAGTACAATTAGACATAGTCGACATTGGACTATATTGTTTGTGCAATCGGTATAATTTGGCGCCAAGTTGCTTCAATTCGGGTATGTTCTACTTTCAAAAAATTTAATAGACCAAGTAATTATTAATTGAGCATTATTAATTACTCAATTCTATATCTGCCTGCAAAATGCTTTAAGGGGTTGTGCGATGATTAGTGTTCATCCAGTTTAAACGGGATTGTCGCCTTAGAAATTCATCACCAAAACAAACTTATCATAACACTAGTTAATTATTGCTATTCCATCCGACAAACCGCTTCAAGCGGTTGTACGGTTTTACGTTTCTAAGAGATGTAAAGTTGGAGACATTCAAAGATCCAAAATCTTTTAAATTAGTTTAAATGAGCATAAAGAGCAGGAATTTATGTGTAGTAAATAATTAACGGAGTCTAATGTCTTATTACCATGATTTTTCAAAGGACAAGCTACTTTCCAGTAAATTGATGGTTATTCAAGCGACTGGGAAGTCGCTTGTCCCCATTAAAAACAACAACAAAAAAAAAAGATCAATTATTATTGTAAATTACTTATGTTCTACTTTCTAAAAATTTAATAGACCAAGTAATTATTAATTGAGCATTATTAATTACACTATGGTATAGGTTCAATTATAATTTATTTATGTATTTTTGTGTCCTTTGCTTCAAATTCCTTTCAAATTAGTTTAGATTATGAGAAGATTGACTTTGATACTTTCCTATATATTTATATTTATTGGATGTACACTTGCCCAAACTGTTCGAATTTCCGGAAATATTGTAGATGAACTTGGTGAACCTATTATTGGCGCCACAGTATTCGCAAAAGGAAATAATCAAATTGGCACTATAACAGATATTTACGGCAAGTTCGAATTAAATGTGCCGCAGCAATACAAATTGGTTGTTATTTCCTATATCGGAATGAAAACCCAAGAGTTGGATGTAAAACCTGTCATGAAAATAAAACTGCTTGCCGATGCTCAGCAATTGGAAGAAGTGGTAGTAACGGGTATGGTAAAAGTGGATAAACGCCTTTTTACCGGTGCAACTGATAAACTCGATGCTGCCAAAACCAAAATTGATGGTATTACGGATGTCAGTCGAGCTTTGGAAGGTCGATCGGCAGGTGTTTCGGTTCAAAATGTATCCGGAACTTTTGGAACAGCTCCAAAAATCAGGGTGCGTGGTGCGACCTCTATTTATGGAAATTCAAAACCACTTTGGGTAGTGGATGGTGTGGTGGTGGAAGATGCCATCGATGTTTCGAGTGATGATTTATCGTCGGGAAATGCCGAAACGCTTATTTCATCAGCTATTGCAGGTATTAATGCTGATGACATTGAAAGTTTCCAGATTTTAAAAGATGGTTCGGCCACTTCCATTTACGGCGCCCGCGCTATGGCAGGTGTAGTGGTTATTACCACCAAAAAAGGAACTGTTGGGGCAAGTAAAATCAATTATACAGGCGAGTTTACGTCCCGAATGATTCCAACTTATTCCGACTTTAATATTTCTAATTCACAACAACAAATGGGAATTTACCAGGAAATGGAACGAAAAGGGTGGCTGGAATTTGCTAATATTGCCACAACGGCCAACAGCGGTGTGTATGGCAGAATGTATCAGTTAATCAATCAATATGAAAACGGAGGGTATGGGCTGGTAAATTCTACGTCAGCCAAAAACGCTTATTTGCGAGAAGCTGAATTCCGTAATACAGATTGGTTTACTAAGCTTTACAACAAAAACCTGACGCAAAATCATGCGATTAGTATTTCTACTGGAACAGAAAAGGCAAAGTATTATGTTTCCTTATCGGTTTTTGATGATCCGGGATGGACTAAAGCGAGCAATGTACAGCGGTATACTGCAAATGCAAATGGTTCGTTTAAAATTTCCAAAAACCTTACGCTCAATTTGTTGACGAGTGGCACCTACCGAAACCAGCAAGCACCCGGAACATTAAGTCAGGACGTAGATGTGGTAAGCGGTGAAGTGAAGCGTGAATTTGATATTAATCCCTATAGTTTTGCGCTAAATACTTCCAGAACATTAGATCCAACTGTTTATTATAAACGAAATTATGCTCCTTTTAATATTTTTCACGAACTAGAAAATAATTATATCGATTTAAATGTGGCTGATCTAAAGTTTCAGACGGAACTGAATTGGAAAATTCTTCCCGGACTCGAAGTCGGCGTTTTGGCTGCCATTAAATATCAGGCTTCTACACAAGAACATCATATAAAAGACAAGTCAAATCAAGCAGAAGCTTATCGTGCCGGTATTTTTCCAGCAGATGCTACCATTCGTGAACGAAATCCATTACTCTACACCGACCCTAACGACCCTAGTGCTTTTCCGGTGACTATTTTACCAGTTGGTGGCATATACGATCGTACAGCGTATTCATTGCTTGGCACTGATCTACGTGGAACAGTTTCGTACAATACATCTCTTAACGATACACACATTCTCAATTTCTTTGGAGGAATAGAAACCGGATCAGTCGATCGTAACAAAGCATGGACTCGGGGTTGGGGTTATCAATATGATAATGGCGGAGTGCCGTTTTACGATTATAATGTTTTTAAACAAGGAAAAGAAGAAGGGGCAGATTATTACTCAAATATTGGGACTTTTACCCGTGATGTAGCATTTTTTAGCTCAGCTACCTATTCGTATAAAGGAAAATATACCATAAATGGAACGGGCCGCTACGAAGGTTCAAACAAACTTGGAAAATCCCCTTCATCCCGTTGGTTACCAACGTGGAATATCTCCGGAGCATGGAATGCACACGAAGAAAAATGGTTTAATCGAATATTTAATCCGGTTCTTTCGCACGCCACTCTAAAAACTTCTTATTCATTAACCGCGGACCGCGGACCAAGCTTTGTAACCAATTCGCAAGTGGTGTACAAATCTAAAAACCCATGGAGACCAACAGCTAGTGTTGCTGAATCAGGAATTGTTATTGGAGAAAAATATAAAGATAAGTGGATAAGTGGATTAGAAAATAGCGAGCTTACCTACGAAAAGAAAAATGAATTTAATATTGGTACAAGTTTAGGATTTTTGAAAAATCGTATCAATGTAGAAGCTGACTACTATGTTCGTCAGAACTTCGATTTGATTGGTTTGGCATTCACTTCGGGCGTGGGCGGTCAAATTGAAAAATACGCGAATGTGGCTTCCATGAAATCCAGTGGACTGGAATTTACGCTTTCCACTAGAAATATCGTCACAAAAGATTTTAAATGGAGTACCGATTTTATTTTTTCAAATTCGGTGAATAAAATTACTGATTTAAAATCCCGTTCTAATGTTATTCAACTGGTGTCGGGTTCAGGATTTGCTATTCAGGGTTATCCTGTTCGGGCTTTGTTTTCCATTCCTTTTGCCGGATTGAACGATGAGGGACTTCCAACCTTCACCAATCAGGATGGAGATAATACGGTTACAGACATCAATTTTCAGGAATTTGATAAACTTGGCTTTTTGAAATACGAAGGACCAACCGACCCAACCATTACCGGAAGCTTCGGGAACTCATTGTCGTACAAAGGGTTTTCAGTCAATGCATTTATTACCTATTCATTTGGCAATAAAGTACGTTTAGATCCTGTATTTAATAATAATTACACCGATTTATCTTCCATGCCAAAGGAATTTAAAAACAGATGGGTTTTGCCGGGTGATGAAGCTTTTACACGTATTCCGGTTATTGCCAGTAAAGTTCAGGAACGGGCGTATGGTCGTGAATTGGCGTATGCTTATAATGCCTATAATTATTCCACTGAGCGGGTTGCCGATGGTGGATTTGCGAGGTTAAAGGAAGTTTCGTTGGCATACGATATACCAAAAAAATGGCTGGGAGATGGAAAAATAAGTACGTTGCAATTGAAAGTGCAGGCTACAAATTTATTTTTGATTTATTCTGATAAAAAATTAAATGGTCAAGATCCAGAATTTTTCAATACCGGTGGTGTAGCTTCGCCTTTACCAAGGCAGTTTACGCTTACGTTGAGATTGGGGATATAATAATTGAAGACGACTCCTAAATCACCTTATGAAGACTTAAAGTTATGACATGTAGGTGCTTGTAAAAAAAATAACAAATATATGAGATGATGCTAATTCTTTTCCCCTTTAGGGGTTAGGGGTTATATTTAAAACTTAGCTTAAAATGAAACATATAAAATTGATATTAATAGTTTTTGTGGCAATGCTATTTGCATCGTGTAACGATTTTCTAAGCACTTTGCCTGATAACAGAACGCAATTGGATAATGTAGATAAAATATCCCAATTGTTGGTATCTGCCTATCCATCTGCTAATTATTCAACTTTGGCGGAATTAAGTTCCGATAATTTTGTTGATAACAATGCAATACTGCCTGTAAATCTAACTAGTTTTGAACCCATGGACGATCAGATTTTTGCATGGGAAGACGCCACCAAGTCAACTGATCAGGATAGTCCGTCGGATGTATGGGGAAAATGTTATGGCGCGATTTCGGCTGCAAACCACGCATTAGCTGCTATTGAAGAACTAGAATCAAAAGATCCGAATTTAAAACTGAAGGAACAACGGGGCGAAGCATTAATGTGTCGGGCTTACGGGCATTTTATTTTGGTAAATATATTTGCTCAAGCATACAAAGATGATGCCGCCAGCACATTTGATATTGGTATTCCGTACGCTACAAAGCCCGAAACAGTAGTTCAGGGAAATTATATCAGAGAAAATGTAACTGCGGTGTATCAAAAAATACAACAGGATATTGAAGAAGGAATTGTGTTGATTTCTGATCAGAAGTATAAAGTTCCAAAATACCATTTCAACCAAAAAGCTGCAAAGGCATTTGCTGCCCGATTTTTCTTGTACAAAAGAGACTATCAAAAGGTGCTCCTGTATTCCAACGATGTGTTAGGCGCTGACCCTACCGTTATGATGAGAGAATGGACAAAATATTATGGAAGTACTGCTGAAATTGGTTTCGATTACATCAATACCGAATTGCCCTGTAACTTGCTTATTATGCCCACGTTATCAACGTTTAATCGCATTTTTGGTACTCGCTACGGACATAATGGTGAAGCAATGTACAGCTCAACTTATGGTGCCGGTCCCACATGGACAGGCTCTATGCCATGCTTCGATGGAAAATTATACATTTCCGTTCAACAAGATTATGGCGTATTTTTTCCTAAATGTGATGAAATGTTTGAATTTACCGATAAAGTAGCCGGTATAGGATTTACACATGTTACCCGTGCAGAATTCACAATAGAAGAAACGTTGCTTTGCCGTGCCGAAGCATTGGTGTATTTGAATAGAATTCCGGAAGCAGTTGCTGATTTACAAGTCTGGAACAAATCACATTTAGCACCAAACACCTTGACCGAGGCGTTGATTAAAAGTTTTTATATATCCTCAAATACATTGTTTGTAAAAAAATTAAATGCCAATAAAATGAGTTCCAGCTTTGTGGTAAAAACTACACAGTTGCCATTTATCAATTGCATCCTTCATTTCAGACGCATTGAAACGATATTTGATGGGTATCGGTGGTTCGATTTGAAACGGTACGGAATTGAAATTACTCATGCTATTGGAAAAGGCAGAACGGAAACGCTTTTGTATAATGATGAACGACGAGCCATTCAATTGCCTCAGGAAGTTATCAGTTCGGGCATTACGCCGAATCCGCGTAAATTATCACCAATTCCGGCAAATACAATTCAGTTATTCCAGCATCCTTAATTTCAATAATTAATGTTACTTCTTATGAAAAAGCTTTCTTACACTATATTGACCATTCTCTTTACGCTATCGATATTTTATTCGTGCAAACAAGAGGAAGAGTTGGGTGCTAGTATTTTTGATACCACCGATAAACTAAACGCTAATTCCGCAAGCTATCAGTTTGATGCGTGGTTGCGCGATTCCTATTTAATTCCATACAATGTCGATTTCAGATATAGAATGCAGGATGTTGGTTCTGATATGGATTATAATTTAGTTCCTGCTTCGTTAGAAAAATCACAACAAATGGCAAAACTTGTCAAGTACTTATGGTTTGATGTGTATGGGAAAATTGTTGGACCGGATTTTTTAAAAGAAAATGGACCTCGAATTATTCATTTAATTGGCTCGCCGGCATTTAATCCTATTTCGGGAACTATATTGCTTGGCACTGCCGAAGGAGGTATAAAAGTCACATTATATAGTTGTAACGACTTGGATCCAACCAATGTGGACATGATGAATGAGTATTATTTTGAAACAATGCATCACGAGTTTGCACACATTTTGCACCAAAAACGTAATTATCCGGTAGATTTTAATCAATTGTCAAAAGGACGTTATAATCCAATTGGTTGGCAATATTACAGCAATTCGCAAGCGGCATCGTTGGGTTTTGTATCGCCTTATGCCGGTAGTCAGATTCAAGAAGATTTCGTTGAAATCATTGCCAATTATCTGGTGAAAAGCGATGCGCAATGGAATAATATTTTACTAATGGCTTCTAAACCGGGAGTTGTAGTTGATGAAAATGGAAATGATGAAATACTTCCTGATGATGGAATTGATGGGCAGGCTCTTATTTTGAAGAAGTTTGATCTAGCCAAAAAATGGCTGCAAAATTCATGGAATATCGATATTGTAAAATTAAGGGAAGAGATTATTAATCGGGAAGCAAATATTTCAGACATTTTAAATTAAATACGATTATGAAAAAAATAATTTATTTATTCTTCTGTACAGTATTGATTTATAGTTGTACCACTCAAGAGCCGGATATATTTAGTTCATCACCTGCTGAACGATTGAGCGAAGTGTTGGTGGCTGATAATTTATTACTTACAAGTGCGGGGAACGGTTGGGTGATGGAATATTTTGCTATTCCTACCACTCCGGGTTATCCTTTGCTGGTAAAATTCAACGCTTCGGGAAGTGCTACCTTTGCAGCTAAGAGTGAGTTGACAAAAAATAAAGAATTTGAGACAGATTCTTGTCTTTTCGAAATGATTGGTGATAACGGACCGGTTTTGACGTTCAACACCTATAATAAAGTGCTTCACCGTTTTTCGGACCCAACGCCTGATGGAAATGGGCTGGAAGGTGATTATGAATTTGTGGTGATGAAAGCCGATAGCAATCAAATCATTCTCAAAGGAAAAAAGAGTTCTTCACTCATTTTGTTGAATAAACTTCCGCTCAATATTTCCTGGACAAAATACATCGAAGATCTGGAACAAATGAACAACATCCTTTTTGCCAACAATGCCCCAAAACTAACCATGAAAATTGGAACATCGGTATATACTTTTTCGAAAGGAGTCGATCATATTTTTTCAATTGTAAAAGAAGGAGCGGTTGTAAATAATATTGATGCTCCTTTTATAATCACTCATTCTGGAATAAGACTCTATTCTGAACTGGAACTGGACGGAAATAAATTTCAGAATTTCGTATTAAACGATGATAAATCTGCTTTGGTAAGTACTGATAATCCGGAAATAAAGATCTCTGGTCCTGATGATTTGGGTCTTTTCTTTGTCAGTAATATAATACGTTGGGAGTTTGATCCCACTGCTTTAAGTGCAACTGTAAAAAGCTATTATGATGGAATTGTTCAGGCTTGCACCGAAAAATACAATGCTCAGGATGTGAAACTTGCTCTAAAATATTATTCCAACCGAAAAACGTTTGTACTTTCACTTTCTTTCTTGACAGGTGGAACTAGAAATGAGGGAAATATAGATATGACAATAAACACAAGTGGAAAAAACGGACTTACCATTTTGTATAAAGGAACAGCCGACATAAATGGCGCAATGTATTATTCAGATATTCAACCGTTAAAAGATTTAACAAGCTTACTATCGAATAGTTTTTCATTAAGTACGTTTGTAAAAATAAATCCTCAATCCATTAAGCTGACTAGAAAAACAGATGCAACTACCTGGATTACATTAGTTCGTAAGTGATTTGGATTTGCAAAAATTGTGTTTAAAGTATTCCCACAATTTCTTCCAATTTTGAGATGGTGTATGTTGGAGGGTTTGCTGCATCGATAGTTGTCGAATGCAGATTAAAAAAAATCTGATCTATTCCGGCGTTCTGAGCCCCTTTGATATCTGCTTCGTAACTGTCACCAATCATAATGGTTTCTGACGCTTTTGCGTTATTTAATTGCAGTGCATATTCAAATATACGCTTGTCCGGCTTTAGTGCCTTGGCTGCCTCCGAAAGTACTACGTGTGCAAAGTATGATTCCAACTGGCTGTTGCGAAGTTTTTTGTATTGCACTTCAACGAACCCATTTGAAACTATCGTAAGCGGGTATTTGGCATAAAGATAATCCAACAATTCTTTAGCATAAGGTATCAAGATTGTTTTTATCGGGAGCATTTCCAAAAATTGAATCCCGGTTTCTATTGCAAGTTTATGATTATCTACTCCAACATGTTTCAACGGATGGCGAAATCGTTCCACATTAAGAAACTCTTTTGTAATTTCTCCTTTTCCGTATAATTCCCAAAGTTCAAGATTGCGCTTGGCATATATTCTGAAGTATTCTTGAAAGTTTTTGAAGTGTTGACTCAACTTTTGTTCTTCATAAATTTCTTCCAGCACCTCTTTTGCATTGGCATGAAAATCCCACAACGTGTCATCTAAATCGATAAAAATGTGTTTGTAGCTACCCCCAACCCCTAAAGAGGAGTTGAAGTTACATTCGTCTCGTGTATTCATCTCACTAATTCAAATTAAATTTATGTAGAAAGTGCTAATTCAGTTCCCCTTTTGGGGTTAGGGGTTCTTTTATTCGAGGTTAGGGTCTATTTTTCAATCCACTTCTATCACCAAATATTTGCTAATGCTCCAAAAATCGGAAGGATTCACAATCAGCAAAACGAAGTTTCCATTTTCTTTTTCTAATGTATATGAAGGTTTTGGATGATTGGTAAGGATCTTAGCCTTAGTCGAAAACAATGCAATTGACTTGGTGTTTCGAGCATCAATGCGAACAAAGTAGTTCTTGTTAAAGTCGCGTTGCAACACTTTTTGTCCGGCAAATAATCCATCCGAAGTAATTATTTTTTGTTCTTTCAATTCTTTTCGTGTGCCAAATACATACCAAGCAGTATGAATTGCATCATCTTGTTCTTTTATCGTTGTTTCTTTTGCTTTTACATCGGTGGTCAACACCTCAACATTTTTCCCCAAATCGTTTACTGTGCTACCTAATTGTGCAATAAGAGAGTCTCTTTGAGCCAATTCGGCATGTAACGCAACTACTTTAGTGCTTTCTTCTTTTAACGAATTGGTGAGGCGCAAAATAGTGCGTTCAAGTTCCGTTGATTTGAAACCGCTTTTTTTAAGACGGGATTTTAAACGTTCCAGCTCTTCATTGTTTGTCTTGATCATTTCACTCAGATAAGCCATATCTTCGTTTATTTTCAACCGAACATCATCGCTCAGCTCTTTTCCTGCCGGTTGACTTGATAAGATGTTTTCGGCGCTTTTAATTTTTTCGATATTCTCTTCTATCTCATTCATAGAAGTAAAATAGCCATCCACTTCTTCCTGAAGTTTTAGCTTTTCGTTTAACAAAGAATCGTTTTGAGCTTTTAATTCTTTATAATCGGAAGATTGTTTTCCACATGATGTTAACATCACGAGCATCACAGTAAAGGCAAAAATAATTGGTTTCATTTTGAACTATTTATTTGATTGTAATTTTATTAAAAACTGGGAAAATGGACTGTAAAATAAGTGAATAATGAAATCTGAATCATACTCAAATAAACGTACTTAAATACCCTTGATTTCAAGACATTAAAAAACGCTGCAAATATACTGTTATTCTTCAACTCCCGCAATGATTAAGACAATCTCACCTTTTGGGTTGTGTGCGGTGAAATGTTCTATTAATTCAATTAAAGTTCCTCTTTTTGTTTGTTCAAATAATTTAGAAATTTCTCTTGAAACAGATGCTCTTCTTTCATTTCCCACTACTTCTGCAAGCTGCGTAAGTGTTTTTAGAAGCCGGTAGGGCGATTCATAAAAAATGACCGTACGTTTCTCAGTTAACAATTCAGTCATTTTTGTTTGACGGCCTTTTTTTTGCGGGAAAAAACCTTCGAAACAAAACCGATCATTTGGCAAACCTGATGCAACCAAAGCCGGTACAAAAGCTGTCGCTCCCGGAAGGCATTCTACTTCAATTTCATTTTCTACGCATTGGCGAACGACTAAAAAACCCGGATCTGAAATTGCCGGAGTACCGGCATCGGAAATTAATGCAACAATTTGACCACTTTTTATACGTTGTATAACGCTTTCAACGGTTTTATGTTCGTTAAATTTGTGGTGCGATTGCATGGGTGTTTTTATATCAAAGTGCTTTAATAGAAAACCACTGGTTCGTGTATCTTCTGCCAATATCAAATCAGCTTCCTTCAGAACTCTGATGGCGCGAAATGTCATATCTTCAAGATTGCCAATAGGAGTAGGAACAACGTATAATATTGCTCCCTTTGATTCGCCGGAAGAAAGTTTAGAACTCTTTTTATTTTCAGTACTCATTTTTTAACTACAATTCCTTTCAACTTCTTGCGGATTGAATGGACGGTTTTACAGAAATTTTCTTCTCGCAATTTGATAAAAATCTTCGGCTGTTTCGTTATTCGCTTCCCATCCGTATTTCGACTCAAGAAACGATTGAACCTCATTAAAAGTCGCTAATTGATTGATGTAAGTCAATGTTTTATTCATTTCTTCTCCATTACCACGGAAAAGTTCGCGTTGAAACCGAAACCGATCTCCAATACTAATCGCTAGTTTAATATCTTCAATTTTTTTATTTGCAAGAGTGGAGCTAATGGAATGATCGGTTTTTGAGAGTGAATCGTTTCGGGAAAGTATGTGTGAATTCATTTTTTCGCCCAGAATGGTTCTTTTTGTATCTTCAATGGTGGTTTTGGTTTCAGTTATGGTGGATGAAATTACTTTGGTAACTTCTTTTACTTCAAAATCTTCAGGAGTTGATAAAGATTCAGAAATAGCTATTTGTTCTTTTTCCACTTCTGTTGATGAGTATTCAACAATTTCAACGTTCTCTGTAACTTCTGTAACTTCAATTGTTTCCTCAGTGGATTCTTCAACTAAAAACATTGATTCCGGTTCATGTGTTATTTCTAAAGTATCAATATTCTGTACTTCGTTAACAGGCGTTATTTCTGGAGTATCAATTAAAACGGTTGTTGTTTCAATCTCATTTTTTATTTCTTCAAGTTGAATAATATAAGATTGAATATCTGCTATTTTCAGTTGTGCCAGGTTGATAATGGCTTTGGGGTATTCATCCATTTCCATGAATCCTTCGGTAATCATATCTAATTCCTGAATGTTTTTCCGAAGCAATGTGACTATTAACTTTCTGTTCATATCTTTTTTTTGTAAAAACAATTTCTGCACTTGTTATTTTTTTATCTTTGCAGAGAAAAAAACTGATAAAATCTATAATTGGGTGTAAAGGTACAATAATAGAAAGAGATAAGAAAAAAAACAATACTAAATTTCAATAAAAAATTATGATTTATTCAGAAGTAAACCATCCAATTCAGCAGAAGCGAGGTAGTATTGAAGTTATATGTGGGTCAATGTTTTCGGGAAAAACTGAAGAACTGATACGACGATTAAAACGAGCTAAATTTGCCAAACAGCAGGTTGAAATTTTTAAACCAAAGATTGATACCCGGTTTTCAGAAGATGAAGTCGTGTCGCACGATCGAACTGCTATTCGTTCTACACCTGTAGATTCATCGGGAAGTATTTTACTGATGTCTGGCGATGTGGATGTGGTTGGTATCGACGAGGCTCAATTTTTCGACGAAGGATTGGTTGATGTTTGCAACGAATTAGCCAATCAGGGAATTCGGGTAATTATTGCCGGTTTGGACATGGATTTTCGTGGTGTTCCCTTTGGTCCAATGCCAGCTTTATGTGCCATAGCCGAAGATGTTTTTAAAGTTCATGCCATTTGTGTTCGTTGTGGCGCTCTGGCTTACATTTCGCATCGTTTGGTGGAAAGCGACAAACGTGTTCTGTTAGGTGAGATGTTGGAGTATGAGCCGATTTGTCGTGATTGTTATAATAAAGCGGAAACAAGGAAACCGGTAAACAAGTAGTAAAAATGTTAGTTGTCACGTGTTTTTCCTCGTTTCCTTGTCAACATGTTTACTAAAAACTTTTTATATGAATACAAAACCTTACACCTTGGATCGTGTAGTGCGAATGCTAATTGGTTTAGCCATTCTAATTGGTATTTTCTTGTTGATTAAAAAGTTGAGTGCAGTTTTGTTGCCTTTTCTTATCGCCTGGCTGTTGGCTTATTTGTTAAATCCAATTGTTGGTTTTTTTCAAAACAAACTGAAATTTAAAAATAGAATTCTTTCCATTTTTACAACTCTTTTGATTTTTATTTGTGGTTTTGCCGCAATAATCTGGTTCTTGACACCTCTTGTCATTAACGAAGTGAGCAAACTATCGAACTTAATAGTGCTTTATTCCAAAAATTTCAACGTAGATATATTCCTTCCAATTGCCTGGCAAAATGAGATTCGCAACTATTTATGGAATCTAAACATTCAATCCGCTCTTCAGGACGAAAATATTATGAACGGGATCAAAAAACTAGCTCCTCAGTTATGGTATTTAATTAATGGATCGTTGAGTTTTGTTTTTGGGTTAGCGGTTATTGTCATCATTTTTTTATACTTGATTTTTATTTTACTCGATTATAAAAAAATATCTGATGGTTTGATTGAAATTATTCCACCGAAACATCGTTCCATTGTTTCTGAAGTTTTGCATGATCTTGAAATTGGGATGAACCGTTATTTTAGAGGACAAGCTTTGGTTGCAATAATTGTAGGAATTCTATTCTCAATTGGTTTTAGTATCATTCAGTTGCCGTTGGCTATTGTATTTGGATTGTCACTTGGATTGTTTAATATGGTTCCCTATTTACAGTTAGTTGGAGTTATTCCTGCACTTTTGTTGGCTTTGCTCAGATCTGCCGAAACGGGTCAAAGCTACTGGTCAGTTTTGCTCGGAATTGTCATTGTTTTTTTAGTGTTGCAACTTATTCAAGATCTGATATTAACTCCAAAAATCATGGGAAAAGTTACAGGATTGAATCCAGCAGTGATTTTACTGTCACTTTCCATTTGGGGTTCTTTGATGGGTGTAGTGGGAATGATTATCGCACTTCCAATGACAACGTTGATGATTTCGTATTACAAACGATTTGTGTTAAATCCAAATCAATCCGAAACTATAATACAATCCCCTGAGCCCGAAGATAAACCAATAGAGGAAGATGGAAAGTAACTCCTAACGGATAGGGATAGCCGCCAGCTGCCCACGAGCCACACTGTCTGACAAGCGGAACGCTGTTGGGCAGGTGGCTTGACAAATCTATGTATTATGTGTATTTTTTTTTATTTTTGTCGTTTTATTTGTATATTTCAATTATTATTCTCATATTTGCAAATAAATTCAAATTGTACTATGTTAGATTGGAACAATAAAGTCAAAAGAATTCTCAAATCAGAGTTAGTCAAACGAGGTGTCTCTACCGAAGACTTAACTGTTCTGTTGAATGAAAACGGTTGCTCTGAAACAAAGTCGAGTGTTGATAGTAAGATAAGTCGTGGTACTTTTAGTGCTTCGTTTTTTATGCAATGTCTATTTGTTATTGGTTGCACCAAAATCGAAATTGAAGAGTATCGTTCAAATCTTATGTCCACTGAACGTTCAAATTTAATGGTTGCTGAATCTACTGTTGATTATAATACTACAAATCATGAAAACTAAGAAACTTAAATTTATAGATTTATTCGCTGGACTTGGCGGGATTCGTCTTGGATTTGAACAAGCCTGTCAAGATAGAGGAATTGAAACTGAATGTGTTTTGACCTCAGAGATTAAACCCTACGCAGTTCAAACTTTAAAATATAATCATAATCATGATAATTTTGTAGGAGATATTTATCAACTCAAAAATGAAGATATTCCAGATTTCGACTTTTTGTTTGGTGGGTTTCCATGTCAACCTTTTAGTGCAAGTGGTAAACGTCAAGGCTTTGCAGATACTAGAGGAACTTTATTCTTTGAAATTGAACGAATTATAAAACATAAACAGCCACAAGGTTTTATTCTTGAAAATGTTGAAGGTCTAGTAAAACATGATTTAGAGAACAAGACTGATGATATTGGGAGAACTTTAAAAACAATTCTATATAAACTTGAAGATGAATTAGGTTATGTAGTTTCATGGAAAGTTTTAGATAGCTTATATTTTGGAGTTCCTCAATCAAGAAAGAGAGTATTTATTGTCGGAACAAAAAAAGATAAAGTGTCATTAGATAATTTTGAACCAACATACACATTCTTAAATGATGTCTTAGAGAAAGGCAAAAAAACAATGAATACCGATTTCACTAGAAAGTTACTTAAACATTTTTCTATTGAAGAACTTTATGGTAAATCAATAAAAGATAAAAGAGGAGGAGATAACAATATCCATAGTTGGGATATTGGCGTGAAAGGAGAATGCTCAAAAGACCAAATAATTTTATTGAATAAACTATTTAAAGAAAGACGTAAAAAACAATGGGCAAGTGAAATTGGCATTGATTGGATGGATGGTATGCCTTTGACATTAAATCAAATACAAACATTCTTTCCAACAAGCAATTTGTTTGAGAACATTAATGTCAAAGAGCTTCTTGATGACTTAGTTGAAAAAGGGTATATAAAATTTGAATATCCTAAAAAGCTGATTACAGAGAATACAGAAAATGGGATAATTACTAATCGAGTTTATGATGAAACAAAACCAAAAGGTTATAATATCGTCACTGGAAAATTAAGCTTTGAAGTTAATAAAATTCTTAACCCTTTCGAAATAGCTCCAACTCTAGTCGCAACTGACATGGTGAAAATTGTTGTTCCCGATGGAAATGGAATAAGAAAACTAACAATAAGAGAGGGTTTGCGATTATTTGGTTATCCTGAAAATTATGAAATTCCTGTAAAAGAAAGTTTGGCTTTTGATTTACTAGGAAATACAGTTGTTGTTCCAGTAATAAGAGCCGTTTCAGAAAGAATTTTAGATGCTTTGGATTATAGAAAATGTGAATTGATTGAAGTTGAAAGCCTATTGATTACAGCTTAATCCCCGTGTTTTCAAAATATTTATCTTTAATGTTTTGTAGCCAATTTTCACTATAGCTACTTGTACTATGCGAGTATTTATCAAGCGTTTCTGAAATCGCATTTAAAAAACTAATTTTATCTTCAAATGGTTTATTTTTTGCTCTTTTTGCATACCATTTAATTGGTCTTAAATTATAGGGTTGGCTATTCTTTGTTTGCATATTCACTGGATTTGCACCAGATGTACCAGCTATCTCCCATACTTTCTTTAACCATAAGTTATCTATGCTTAATACTGAATCGATCATTTTATAACCAAATATCAAATAATCAGCATCCAGCCTTTCAGGTTTTTTTAGCAATGATTTGTTGTATGAATCGAAATTTGCAATGTCAAATGCTGGTGTAGCATTTGCATTAAAAGTTTTTACTTCTAAGAAGCCACTTTTATCATCTTCAGTTAATAAAAAATCAGGAAACTCTTGAGTGTTTATTCTTGTTCTAGAATAAAAGTTCTTCTGTTTTAGCCATTCTCCAAGCCATTGCTGTAGCAAGTCACCAATTGCATCTTTGCCACTATATTTAGCAGAAATCCCACCCAGTATAATCTCAACGCTTCCAATTTGTTCTTTTATCTTAAAGTCGTTTAATAACAATTCGTAAATTTCATTTGCAGTTACTTTTGTTCTCTTAGGCATTCTTTTCTTGGGGATTATATTTAGTTTTTTTTGCAAATGTACAAATAATTTAGTCAAGTGCATAGTCTGCTTTTGTTTTAAATTGCCCATAACAAATACGACCCCTAACCCCTCCAGATAAATTGGGATAAATTGCGGGGAATTATATGAGCTTCGTCTCATATTTTGTTAGATTACATTTTCATTAAATTTATGTAGTATAAGTCTTAAAGTCCCCCTCTTACTCTCCAAATACTATTTTCCGTTATCTTTCTCCTCTTTCTCCCTCTCCTCGAGGAGAGGGTTGGGGTGAGGTCTGGATTTAGGGGCTGCTATAAAAAAAAAGCCGGTCGAAATAACATCGTCCAGCTTCTTATTAATTGAATGATAAGTTTAATTTTCAATGATTTTGATGTCTTTTATCATAAGTTGAATCGAGGTATTTCCGTTAAACGAATTTTCTTCCAAGGTATAACAGATATCCAATGGATTCAGTGCTTTCAGGTGATCGTTGTACTCAAACATTCTGAATGCAATACCATTTATCACATTTTCTGAGCTGGAATCAACCAGTTCAAGTTTTAAATGTTCTTGTTCTTTACCCACCAACCGGCTGGTTCCGTAGTCGAACACTTTTTTTGACACAAAAACAGGTTTCATATTTCCGGGTCCAAAAGGTCCAAATTGTTTTAATACACGGAAGAATTTCGGAGTAATGTCTTTAAATTCAAGGATGGAATCAATATCAATTTGTGGGTAGGTTTGTTCCAACAGTATATTCTCAGAAACAAATTTTTCAAAACGTTCTGTAAAAGCAGGAATGTTTTCTTCTTTCAACGATAATCCTGCAGCATACATGTGCCCTCCAAAATTTTCGAGCAAATCGCGACATGAATCAATGGCTTTGTAAATATCAAAACCAGACACCGACCGGGCCGATCCCGAAGCCAAGCCATTAGAATTGGCAAGGACGATGCTCGGTTTGTAAAACTCTTCCGACAAACGGGAGGCTACAATTCCAATTACACCTTTGTGCCAGTCTGGTTTATGAACAACAATTGATTTTCGGTCTTTGTACCGTGTATCTGTTCCAATCATGGCAATGGCCTCATCGGTAATGTATTTATCCAGATCTTTACGGTCGTTATTGTATTCGTTTATGGTGTCGCTTTTTTCTTTAGCAAAAGCATGATCCGAAGAAACCAGTAATTCAACGGCTTCAGAAGCCAATTTCATTCTACCCGAAGCGTTAATGCGCGGACCAATTTTAAAAACAATATCGCTGATGGAAATTTCTTTATCTGTCAATCCGCACACATCCAGAATTCCCTTTAGTCCAATACTTGGATTAGAATTGATTTGTTTAAGACCATAAAAAGCCAGAATTCTGTTTTCGCCGGTAATGGGCACAATGTCAGAGGCAATGCTCAAAGCCAGCAAATCGAGCAAAGGTGTGAGTTGAATAAAGTCGATATTGTTGGTAATGGCAAAGGCCTGCATCAGCTTAAATCCCACACCGCAACCCGACAAATGTTTATACGGATAGGTGCAATCAAGTCGTTTTGGATCAAGAACTGCAACAGCGGGCGGTAAAACAGCGTCAGGAGTATGGTGGTCGCAAATTATAAAATCGACACCTTTACTCAAAGCGTATTTCACTTTTTCGACTGCTTTTATTCCACAATCGAGTGCAATTATCAGTTTGAAATCATTATTGGCTGCATAGTCAATTCCTAGAATGGAAATACCATATCCCTCAGCATATCTGTCGGGGATATAAAATTCGATATTGGAATAGAATTGTTTGAGAAATTTATATACCAATGCTACTGAGGTTGTTCCGTCCACATCATAATCGCCATAAACGAGAATTTTCTCATTGCTTTGCATTGCTTTAGTCAGTCTGTCAACCGCTTTTTGCATATCAGCCATTAAAAATGGATCGTGCAAATTGCTTAAATCAGGTCGGAAAAAACTGCGGGCATCTTCATACGTGAAAATATCCCGTTGAACCAACATTTTACTGAGTATGGGGCTAATACTCAACTCTTCGGCTAATTTGTTTTGTATCTCAATTTGTTGTTTGGTAAGAGTTCTGTAAATCCATGTATTTATCATCGTGTTATATTTTTTCTACTCGGGATCGAGGATAATTATTTTCCTCTATAAAAAACAAGTTCTTATTTTTCAAGCATTTAAAATGGGAATCAACTTCACAAAACTTGTTGTTTTTTCATTGCTGTAAAGGTATAAAAAAGTTTTTGAACGTACAATAATGACTTTTTTAGGTATTTTGCTTCTATCAATATCTTAGAATTTATCTAAAATATGTATCTTTGTCATTAAAATTATTTTCTAAAAAAGAAATAAATTTCAAAATTCTACGTTAACTTCTTTTGAGGAACTAAAAAACACAACTGTAATAAGTTGTTTCTAACTAATTTATATGCAAGAAGAAATTAAAAAAGCCGTTGAAGTTCTTCGTTCGGGCGGTGTAATTCTTTATCCCACCGATACCGTTTGGGGATTAGGATGTGATGCTACAAACGAAAATGCTGTTCGCAAAGTATTTGAAATTAAGAATAGAAAAGAAGTAAAAGCGATGCTGGTTTTGATTGATAACGCCGCTAAATTACAAACTTACTTAGAGGAAGTCCCTGATATGGCGTGGGATTTAGTGGAATTTGCCGAAAAACCATTGACAATTATTTATCCCGATGCAAAAAATCTGGCTTCGAACCTGATTGGAGAAGATAAATCAATAGGAATTCGGGTAACACGGGAAGCTTTCTCAAAAAGATTGTGTGAGCAATTCCGAAGACCGATTGTTTCAACATCGGCAAACATTAGTGGTGAAAAAACACCTTTAAAATTTAGCGAAATTGCCGATGCAATCAAATTGAAAGTCGATTATGTGGTCAATTTCAGACAAGATGATAGCACCAAACCAAAACCATCATCGATAATCAAACTGGGAAGAGGTAATCTTTTCGAAATGATTAGAGAATGAAAATTTCCATTGAATGAAAAAAAATACTCTTTTCCAAAAATACATACTCTTCGATATGATGGCTGCGCTCATTGTATGGTTTGGTTTTGTGGTTTTCAGAAAAGCGGTAAATGATATTCAGATTTTTGATAGTATTCGAATTCTAATACCTCGGTTCGATTATTTTAGCACTTTAATTCTTTTCCCGTTTTGCTGTGTATTTGTCTATTATTTGTCGGGTTTTTATCTGAATCCATTGAAAAAGACAAAGATGAGTTTAATATTTAGTACATTAATTTCGTCGCTAATTATTTCAGTTTCAGTTTTTTTTATTCTTAAACTGAGAGATGTTCTTGTTTCTTTTCAATATTTTTATTTTTCCTTACTTGTATTATTTGGGTTGTTGTTTTTTGTGACTTATATATTTCGGAATATCATTTTCTCACAAATTCAAAAGAATTATAAATCCAAAAAGTGGACAATAAATACTATTATTATCGGTACTGGAAATAATGCGAAGAAAATTGCTGAAGATATAGAAAAATACTCCCCTCAAAACACCTTGATTGGTTTTGTATCTACCAATCAACATATTATTGTTCCTAAGGAAAATGTATTGGGTAGCATGATGCAAATTGCTGCAATAATTGAAAATAAAAACATTCAGGAATCCATTATTGTGCTTGATGATGCAGATGATTATCAGTTGTTCAGCATTATTAATTCACTTTATAAATTCAATATTGATATTCAGTTTACACCCCGGCTTTATGAAATTCTGACCGGTATTGCTAAAATAAACAAATTGGAAATGAGTCCGTTGGTAAGTATCACCGATTCATCTATGTCCGATTGGGAAGCGAGTCTGAAACGTTTTTTCGATATTGTAATTTCATTTTTGGCAATTGTTATTCTTTCGCCTTTTCTTTTGTACTTTTTTGTAAAAATAAAAAAGGACTCCAAGGGTCCTGTTTTTTATCGCCAGGAACGAATTGGGCGTTTGGGTCGTCCTTTTGATATATGGAAATTCAGAACTATGTATCTCGGTGCTGAGAATGGTGTGCCCAAACTAAGCAGTAGCGATGATGATAGAATAACTCCATTTGGGCGAATTCTAAGAAAATACCGCATTGATGAGATTCCACAATTCTGGAACATTTTAAAAGGTGATATGAGTCTGGTCGGTCCACGTCCCGAACGACGATTCTACATCAATCAGATTATAGAAGATGCTCCATACTATTGCTTGCTATATAAAATCCGTCCAGGCCTAACTTCTTGGGGTCCCATAAAAATTGGTTATTCCGATTCTGTCGAAAAAATGATTGAGCGTCTCAACTTCGATATTATTTACATGGAAAACATGTCGCTTTTAACCGATCTGAAAATTCTTGTGTATACCATAGAGATAATTTTTAACGGCAAAGGAGTGTAATAAGAGAATGCCGATATAAATTGATTAATTTTTAATCAATTCGAGTATAGCGACATTCTGATCAGAATGACCGCTTTTAATTTGGGTCAGCTTAATATTCAGTTGTTTTACAGCAACATAATTCGTTGTGTATTATTATAAGTGCAAGTATTTTGAGCATTTTTGTTCATTTTCCTTGCACTTCATTTTGTGTAATCGGTATTAGATGTTTTTAGATCGTCCGAATCCAATGATTGTGTTCCCTTAATCGAAGAAATTATACATTTTAAATCCTATCGGAGCTTTCAGCAAACCCTACTTAAAGATGTTTTTTAAGATAGGAAATGATTTTTTTATATTAAGTTTGATTAATGAAATATTTCTGTAATTAAAGTCCGTTTTTCAAGGTAGTTTAAAAATAAATTGGTACTTTTGCGGTCAAATTCAAAGAACTCCTAATTCGTTTTTTTATAAAAACTTATATATAAATAAATCATTCATATATAAGCAATTGTAAATCGAATATCGTAAATTGTAAAATTAAAATTATGCAACAAACGTATAAATATGTGACTGCCGAAGAGGCAGCAAGTTATGTAAACGATGGTGACATTATCGGTTTCAGCGGTTTTACCCCAGCCGGTTGTCCCAAAGAAGTGCCAACTGCTATAGCAAAACGTGCCGAAGCTTTTCATGCCGAAGGTAAAGAATTCAAAATTGGGATGTATACCGGAGCTTCAACCGGTGACTCATTAGACGGTGCATTGGCTCGTGCCGACGCAATTCTATTTCGCACTCCATACCAATCGAACAAAGATTTACGAAATGCCTTGAACTCGGAACGCGCACCCTATTTTGATATGCATTTGTCTTCTATTGCGCCGCATTTGCGTTTCGGATTTATGCCAAAACCAAAATTCGCCATAATCGAAGTGTGCGATATTACTGCCGATGGAGAATTAATTCCAACTTCAGGCGTAGGTATTTCTCCAACCATTGCTAATCTGGCTGATTTTATCATTGTAGAGTTGAACCACAATCACCCTAAAGAGTTGCGTGGTTTCCACGATATTTTCGAACCATTGGATCCGCCTCACCGTTTACCAATGACTTTGTTAACGCCATCTGACCGTATGGGGACACCTGCAATAAAAGTAGATCCTAAGAAAATTCTTTGCGTGGTGGAAACATGGCGCGACGATGAAGTAAGTGGATTTTCGCCAACAGACGATGTTACTGACATGATTGGTCAAAATGTTGCTCAATTTTTGGCTGGCGAAATCAAATCGGGTCGTATTCCTAAAGAATTTTTACCAATTCAATCGGGTGTAGGTAATATTGCCAATGCAGTTATGGCTTCGTTGGGTACAAATCCTGATATTCCTACTTTCGAAATGTACACCGAAGTTATTCAAGATTCGGTTATCGAATTGTTACGCAACGGAAAAATACGTTTTGCCAGCGGTTGTTCATTGACTATCACCACTCCGATATTAAAAGAACTTTACAAAGACTTGGAATTTTTCCGGGATAAATTGGTTCTTCGTCCACAGGAAATGTCGAACAGCCCGGAATTAGCACGCCGTTTAGGATTAATTACCATCAATACTGCGCTCGAAGCCGATATTTTCGGAAACGTAAACAGTACACACGTTATGGGTTCGAAGATGATGAACGGAATTGGCGGTTCTGCCGACTTTACCCGAAGTGCCTATATTTCTATTTTCACAACTCCTTCCACTGCTAAAAAAGGAAATATCAGTGCGATTGTTCCAATGGTTACACATGTTGACCAAAACGAACACTCAGTAAATATTATTATCACCGAACATGGTGTGGCTGATCTTCGTGGAAAATCGCCTGTTCAACGCGCTCACGAAATAATCAATAATTGTGTGGCTCCCGAATACAAAGAAATACTTCGTGAGTACCTTGAACTAACCGGCTGCTGCCATACACCACAAAGCTTATCGGCTTGTTTTGGAATGCACCGCGAATTTATCAAAACAGGAACTATGTTGAATACTAAATGGGCTGATTATAAAGATTAATAAATTCTGAAAACTTAAAGACCCGCTCAAATTTATAATTTGAGCGGGTCTTTTTTTTATCCTTAAAATGCAGGTTTAAAAAAGTTTTTTCTTAAGTTAATAAAGAAGAAATCAGTAACTTTTGTAGCAGCTTTGGTACTGCAAATATGCAACAATTTCAATTGCAAGTTTACATGTTTTGTGTTAATAGTGTAGAATTATACGAAAATAATTATTTATATTCATTTTCTTATATCTATTGTAATATTATTCCATTACTTACCAATTGACATAAATAACCGATTTAATCTAACATTTTTGTTTTGTTTCTACGTTTTTATGAAATAATTATTATCTTTGTCTTTCAAAGTCAATGATTCGAAGATATGCAATTATTTATATAATCAGCCTGCTTAATAAACAAAGTACGCTGATTGTTTTTTAAGAGAAACTACTAAATTATTCAATACATTTTAAAATCTTTTTTCTAACATTATGCAAGAAATTAAATTCTACAGCGGTGAAAACATTCCGTTGGAACTGCACAAAGTACGCATTGTACAGAAATTAAATTTAGTGCCCATCGAACGCAGATTGGAAGCACTTTACGAAGGTGGATTCAATACATTCCGCCTCAGCACCAAAGATGTTTTTCTGGATATGTTGACCGACTCGGGCACAAACGCTATGAGTGATAATCAGTTGGCTGCTATGATGCAAGCTGATGATGCTTACGCCGGTTCGCAAAGTTTCGTTCGACTTCAAACTGCCGTGAAAGATGTGTTGGGTAAGGAATATCTTCTACCGGTTCATCAGGGACGTGCTGCCGAAAGCATTATTTCAATTGCCTACGTTAAAAAAGGCAGTTTGGTTCCAATGAATTACCACTTTACCACTGCCATGGCACACATTACCCAGAATGGCGGTAAAATTGCCGAATTACTTTACGACGAGGCATATGTTATTAATTCCAGTCATCCTTTTAAAGGAAATATGAATATCGAAAAATTGGAAGAAATCATAAAACATCATGGTGCTGCCAATATTCCTTTCATTCGTATGGAAGCTTCTACCAACCTTATTGGTGGACAACCATTCTCGGTACAGAACTTGCGTGATGTGCGTGCAATGGCTGATAAATATGGCATTCGTTTGGTGCTGGATGCTAGTTTGCTGGGCGAAAATGCTTACCTTGTGTTACAACGTGAGGAAGAGTTCATGAACTCCAACATGACGGATATTATGAAAACCATGACTGCGTTGGCCGACTTGGTTTACTTCTCAGCTCGTAAAATCAGTTCGTCGCGCGGTGGTGGAATGTGTACAGACCGATTGGAAATTTACAAAGAACTGGAAGCTTTGGTGCCTCTTTACGAAGGATTTACCACTTATGGCGGTATTTCTATTCGTGAAATTGAAGCAATGGCCGTGGGACTTTACGAAACGCAAGACGAAACCATGATTTGCCAAAGTCCTTCATTTATCAAATACTTAGTTGATTCGTTGGATGCAAAAGGAATTCCAGTAATTAAACCCGCTGGTGTGTTAGGTGCTCACATCGATGCAATGCAGGTTTGTGCCCACATTCCTCAAACAGAATATCCAGCAGGAGCATTGGCAGCTGCTTTATTCTTGATTTCCGGTGTTCGTGGTATGGAGCGTGGTTCTATTTCCAACCAACGTGATGAATACGGAAATGAAACGTATGCCGACATGGAATTGCTTCGTTTAGCCGTACCTCGTCGCGTATTCACACTTTCACAAATAAAATATGTGGATGACCGCTTGAACTGGTTGTACGATAACCGTGAACTGATTGGTGGATTGCGCTTTGTGTACGAACCACCGGTATTACGCTTCTTTATGGGAGGATTGGAACCAACTACCGACTGGCCTCAAAAACTGATGGCTAAGTTTAAAGCTGATTTTGGAGAAAGCTTATAGGAACAACTAAATTTATTGAAAACCCCCCGAATGAGAAATTATTCGGGGGGTTTTGTTTTGGTTTTACACGATAGGAATCAGCACTTAAAATACTTATTCCAATTACAAATTGTAGTCATTCTGAAAACAAAACAATTATTGCTTTTCCATATTCAATTATCATTTTTTGAAAATATCAAAATTATAGGCTCTATAACGAATAAGGTGGGTAATCAATTTTTCCTTATTCACTGATTTGATTTATTTTGTTCAAATTAGACTCCAGAGGAGTCAACTGTGCATAACCCCCAGATTTATCTGGGGGATGTATGTAAAGTAAGAGAGAAACTCCAGATGAGTTTACCATCAGTAACTTAAGTTATATAATAGTGGGAAACCTCTATGAGGTTTTGTAATCATTTATTTCACTTTCCCCCAGATGAATCTGGGGGTTTCCGAAAAAAAAAACGGAATG
>JAAFGX010000202.1 GCA_010365115.1 Paludibacter sp. | reverse complement strand
CGAATCCTTATATATTTACAAGTTATTTTGTTAATATATGTAGATGAAACAATCCAAGGGACAAGCGGTTTTCCCAACCGCTTGAAACATCCCATCAAGCGGTAAGGAAACCGCTTGACCCCTACTAGCTCTTACCTCTTCGCTTTTGCTTTGAATTCTCCAGCTGGTGCAGGGAATGTGGCAATTTATTACGGTCTTATGGCTGTGTTTGTAGCATAAAGTAGTACAAATGTGCTTTTTTAAACCTAATTTATCGCCACTTTGTATTCATTACTGGAAATGTAGTAAAGTATTTTGTATATTTGTGGTTTGATAAAGATACGAATTAGACGAATTACACTAATTAAAGCGAATTACACTAATTAAGACGTACAAATCTGACTGTTTAGAATTCAGGAAATTCGTGAAATTCGTGAAAATTCGTGAAATTAAATATTTTCTAAAGGCGAAAGCGACTACGTGTGGGCACTCAAGGACATTGATTTTAAAGTAGAACAGGGCGATGTGCTGGGCATTATTGGAAAAAACGGAGCAGGGAAATCTACCTGGCTAAAAATTCTCTCCAAAGTAACAGCACCCACAACAGGAACCATTAGAGCTGCCGGACGTATAGCTTCTTTATTAGAAGTGGGAACTGGATTCCACCCAGAAATGACGGGATGCGAAAATATCTTTATGAACGGTGCCATTATGGGCATGACCAAGCGTGAAATAGCTGCTAAACTCGACGAGATAGTTGATTTCTCTGGTGTGGAACGTTACCTCGATACGCCCGCCAAACGATACAGCAGTGGTATGACAGTGCGCCTTGGCTTTGCCATAGCTGCGCACCTTGAACCTGAAATTCAGGTAGTGGACGAAGTACTTGCTGTAGGCGATGCCGAATTTCAGAAAAAAGCCATCGGCAAAATGCAGGATGTGAGTAAAGGGGAAGGGAGAACAGTGCTGTTTGTGAGTCATAATATGGCGGCGGTTAGGCGACTATGCAAAACTGGTGTTTTTCTTGAAAATGGGATGATTAAACAAGCTGGATCT
Organism: Paludibacter sp.; assembly: GCA_010365115.1. GTDB lineage: Bacteria > Bacteroidota > Bacteroidia > Bacteroidales > Paludibacteraceae > Paludibacter. Next base: position 2,034 of record JAAFGX010000202.1, on the reverse strand, counting down.
ATTGATGATATAGTTGATTTGTATTTAAATGAAGATCTTAATACATTAAATGTGTTCAAACCAGTTAATAATGTAGTGAGAGAAATCTCTGCAAAATATCATAATGGAATAATTACATTGTTATTGACCTATGAATCAGATTTATCTATTCGATATCCGAATTTTGGTTTTATAGTATATAGTTCAAATTTTGAACCTGTTTTCGGAACAAATCCTTTAAAAAAATGGAGCTACAGATATAATTGAGGGAAACAAGAAAGGGACTATTAGTTGTGATATTAGTTCTCCTATTTTGTCAAATGGAAATTATCCAATTTCAGTATGGTTTAGCGATGGTGTTGCTAATGGAAATCATTTATTTGTAAAAGAAAGATGTTTGACTTTGCACGTTAATACAGAGGGTAATTATTATCTAGAGAAAAACTCCCAAGAAGGTAGTGTAGTTCCACTTTGTAACTGGTTTTCTAATTAAAGTATGCGTCTATCAATCATTATCCCGGTTTACAATGTAGCTGATTATTTACCACAATGTCTGGATTCTGTAATTATGCAGGATTTGACTGATTGTGAAGTGAACCTTATGTGACGTTTTTTTTTATTTGTATAAAAGGAGTGAATATTAAATTTTTTTCTATCTTTGTTTTATCGCAATGTGCATTACAGTAATGAGTGTTGAGATATTTTAATGCTACTTATGCAAAAGTAAGGTAAATGCTATTTTTGCAATTGTACAACAAACCATTAGATTATTAATGTTGTAATATGTCTAAATATAAATTGAAAACTAATCATGAATCCATTTAGTTACGGAACAATTGTACGAGGTGATTTCTTTTTTGACAGAGTGGAAGAGTGTGAACGTATAGTATCCACATTATCCAATGGTAATAATTTAGTACTTTTTGCTCCACGCCGGTATGGGAAAACTTCGCTTGTTTTTCGGGTCATCGAAAAATTGGAAGAGCAAGGATTTATATGTGTGTATTTCGATTTTTCAACGGTATATTCTCTCGAAACATTTGTAAATGGCTACATTCACGCCATTGAAAAAAAACAAAGTAATTTGCAAAAGTTGGTTCAGGCTATATCAATGTTTGTGAAAAACGTGCGACCCAAACTGAGCTTTGATTCACTTGGAAATTCAGAATTTGGAATTGAACTTTCCGAAACAAATGTTTCCATTGATACTGCTGCTCAAGCACTCGATTTGCCTGAGAAAATGACTCAAGGTACAAAACATACAATTGTAATTTTTGATGAATTTCAGGATATTATAAAATTGAAACAATACAACTTTGAAAATTTACTACGTAGCAGTATTCAACAACAAACCAAGGTAAAGTATTTGTTTTTAGGTAGTAAAACCCATTTGCTCAATGAAATGTTTAATAATAAAAATCGTGCTTTTTACAATTCGGCTTCACACATGCAACTCGGAACTTTACCTCAAGCCGATACAGTTATTTTTTTGCAAAGGAAATTTGTCGATTCGGGTATTAAAATTAATACTGATACTGCTTTATTTTTAATAGAACAATCGGGTGACATCCCCTATTATATTCAATTGTTAGCTGCCGAAATATGGCAGTTTATGATTAATTCACAAACCTTGGTAACCAACGAAATAGTTAGTTACTGTACGAGCCGAATTGTAGAATTAAAGCAAGATTATTATCATGAACTGTTTGACAGGCAATCTGTTATGCAAAAACAATTACTAAAGGCACTTGTGGTGAGTGGCAACAATGTATTTTCGGCTGAATACTCAAAACGTTTTAGATTGACCGCAGCATCTACTATTCAGAAAGCAATTTTGGTGTTGTTGGATAATGGAATAATTGATAAAACTGAGAATAGCTATTTTATAAGTGATCCTTTTTTTAGAAGGTATATACAAAATTACGCTTAGAGGCGTAACGCCTAAAGGCGTAATTTTCCTAAATAAGTTAATAGCAAAGGCTTTTAAAGAAATTGGACTCATTGAACGGTATGGTTCAGGCATTATTCGCATTCGGAATATTTGTAAAGAATATG
>JAAFGX010000055.1 GCA_010365115.1 Paludibacter sp. | reverse complement strand
TTGAATTCACACCCTTGTATTGTTCTATGTCGTCCATGCCACAAAGGTAGAAATATATTCTAAATTAACAGCGACCTAAACGCCTATACCGAAAGAAATTTATTCATTTGGATGCAGATCCAACCAATGACGATGTGTTGCTTCAGGCAGGAATAAAACGTGCAAAAATACTGATTTCTGTACTTCCGAGTGATGCAGAAAATCTATTTGTTACTTTAAGTGCTAAAGACTTGAATAATAAGGTAAAGGTTATTAGCAGAATTGATGAAGCTAGCTCTGAGGCAAAATTCAAAAGAGCAGGTGCCGATTTTATAGTTTCACCTATCGAAATTGCAACCGATCATATAATTTCTATTGCCACCACAAGCGCCGATTTTTATAGTTTCGTGGAGTTTACGGGTGCCAAGGAAGAGTTGAAAGAATACAAGTTTGGACTTGTAGAGATTAAACAAGGTAGTGACTTAATAAACAAATCGTATCGTGAAGCAAATATCCCTACTCGAACCAATTTGGTTGTAATTGGTTATTATTCAACCTTAAGCGAATTGCAAGTAAATCCAAAAGCAGACAATATTATTCAATTGGGCGATAGGTTGTTGGTATTTGGTAACGAAAATCAGATTGTGAGTTTAAAGGAAATTGCAAAACATTGATAATCTTGAAATGACATTTAGTTTTCAAATAATAATTCACCAAAATACTCAGGTCGGTGAAAATCAGGTTTTTCGGTATGAATTGGACTCCAGCTTACAAAATGTGGTGAATCAGTTCCATCAGCGCATTTATAAAAATTTGCCCGTATCTTTTCAGGTAAATGATTACTATCTATCCCCATTAATTTAAACGGGATTTTCACCGTCAATTCCCATTCAAACATTCCCTCCATTTCGTTGAATGCTCTTCTGCCAATAGAAGGAAACCGTTCGATCGTTTTCATATCAGCATTCGAAAATGGGATAACTTCATCATTTCTCCCTTTTCTATTTGTTGCAGAGCAAGTTCCAATACAATTAAACTCAAAGTTTGAGTATTTATCAGTACCTTCAGGTTTACAAAAGAACTCTACACAACTGTCGTCGTGAACCGGGTCCTGATCATTTGAATAGATGGCACGTAACATGGTTCCACGCACACTGTATTTAATAAATATGCTATCATTCGACCTGGCAATATAAAAAAGTGTGATTGGTCTGTATGGATATTCATTAGCCCAATTCAATACTTCAATAGTTTCCTGTTGTCCGGCTTCTTCAAGTATTTCAGCTGACAAATCGATACTTGCATTATTTAGTTCTTTAATAAATGGGATTTTTGTGCGTTTCATTTTTATTGTTTAAAATGTTTTGCAATATTAGCAAATAAAAATCAAAATACACAATTTATTGTTGTGTTTTTTAATGATTTATAAATACATTTTTCTAAAAATATGTTGCTTAAAAAAAACGAAGATTACGATTTAATCACAAACTTTTGTTTGTGTTTAAATATAATCTTCGGTAATTTTTAATTTAAAGTATTGAAATATTTTTCGTTACTTCTTAGATTGCAAGTGCTTGTTTTTTTGCTGTTTCGAATTGAGCAACTATTTCATTAACTATTTCCTTTACTGAAATAATTTTTGTTGCCAGATATGCGTTACTTCCTGCAAAAGCATAACCTTTATCCATTTTACCCTGATAAGCATTGTATAAAGTTACAATAATGCAATAAGGAACTTTTGTATAGTCGCAGGTATGTAAGCAATTGTATGGACAAGATTTTGGTGCTGTAAGTCCCAGTTTTACTTTTTCTAGAAAGCTGCCTTTAAGTGCACGTCCTGGCATTCCAACCGGACTTTGAATGATTTCAACGTCATCTTCAGTAGCTTTTAAATACGATTCTTTGAATTTGATGTCGGCATCACATTCATGCGTTGTTACAAAACGGCTTGCAATTTGTACGCCTTTTGCTCCCAATTGCATAATTTTATACATATCTTCACCAGTGTAAATTCCACCGGCAGCAATAACCGGAATTTCCTGATTGTATTTTTCTTCAAATACACTGACTACGCTAACTACATCCGGAACTAAATTCTCTATTGAAAAATTAGGATCTTCAATCTGATTGGTTTTAAAACCTAAATGACCACCTGCTTTTGGACCTTCAACTACCACCAAATCTGGCAGATAATCATAAAGGGTTTTCCATTTTTCGCAAATTATTTTAGCTGCACGAGCCGACGAAACGATAGGAACAAGTTTGGTAACACAATCCGGCGTTCTGTATTTTGGTAAATCCATAGGAAGTCCGGCACCCGCAAAAATTACATCCACTTTTTCAGCGATTGATGTTTTTACCATATCACTAAAATTAGTAAGTGCCATCATAATATTTACTCCAATAATTCCTGAAGATTTTTCTCTGGCTTTTTTAATTTCTTCTCTCAAGCCAATAATACATGCTTCCATGTAATCTTTCGCTGAGTTGCGATAAATCAATCCAAGTCCTGCACAAGAAATTACGCCAACACCACCCTCATTTGCAACAGCTGACGCTAATCCCGATAATGATATCCCAACACCCATTCCACCTTGAATAATTGGTAGTTTTGCTGTTAGATCTCCAATTTTTAATTTATTCATATTGCACATTTAAACGATTTGTGTGCAAATGTACACATTATTAATTAAACAAAATACAATGATAAAACTATGCGACTTAATTTTAACTAAATTAAAACTCTGAACTTCAAATTTTGTATAATTAAAAATGTATTTTACATTTATTCTGGATAAATATGCTACTAATTTTAATTTAAAAAAATCAAAGTCGAAAAGTATTTTTTATAACAAAAAACAGTACCTTTGAAAATATTATTAATTTTCAACTTATATTTTTCAGATGAATTTTATAGCATTGGATTTTGAAACTGCACATGCCAATTATCCTTGTGAAATTGGATTATCTCGGGTTGAAGAAGGGAAAGTTAAAGAAACGAAATCATGGTTAATAAAACCGGGATGTTTTCCTTATATGAATCCATGGAATCAAAAAGTTCATGGAATTTCTTCGAATCAAGTGGCAGCATCACAAACTTTTGAAGAACTTTGGCCAGAACTGAATGATTGGATAGCAGATAATGTGATGGTTGCACACAATGCAGCATTCGATATGCGAGTATTGCGCTCATCATTAGCTTATTACGAATTAGCATTGCCTTGGGCGGAATATTTTTGCAGTGTCAGTCTATCGCGAAAAGTCTGGAAACATTTACCCAGTCATTCATTAGCAACGGTTAGTCAATTTCACAATATACAGTTTAATCATCACCGTGCAGGAGATGATGCAAAAGCTTGTGCTATTATTGCCCTCAAAGCATTTGAATCTATTGAAGCAAATAGTATTGATGATGGGTTGAAAAAGATAGGAATTGCATTGAAAAGGCTCTAAATAAGCATTTTGAAAATTTTAAAGTTGTTGGATTAAAATAAAAAAAACCTCTCTTTGCTTCACAGCGAAGAGAGGCCAACGTTAGTAGTTTCATTTATTTACACATACAAAACAAAGTTTACATAAAATGCAAGTCTCTGTATATTAATAAACGTTTATCTCGTAACTTGGTTCATTTACTATCTCAGAAACTTGTTCGGTATACAATACTTTACCATTTTCGTCTAATGCTACAACGGAACGTGACATTAAACCTTTCAAAGGACCATCAGTAAGCAATACACCATAATCGGTTGCAAATGTGTTATAGCGAAAATCGGAGGCAGTAACTACATTTTCAAGTCCTTCTGCTCCGCAAAATCGACTTTGTGCAAAAGGTAAATCCTTTGAAACACAGATTACTATCACGTTTTCTTTTTCCGATACCCATTTATTGAATTTGCGAACTGACATGGCACAAGTACCGGTGTCTAAGCTCGGAAAAATGTTTAGCAATACTCTTTTGCCTTTATAATCAGCCAAGTGAATTTCTTGTAAACCACTTCCTACCAAAGTAAACTCTGGTGCTTGAGAACCTACGCTCGGTAATTGACCAATTGAATGAACATCGTTTCCTTTAAATTTTACTGTTGCCATTTTGTTGAATTAATAATTTTGTTTAAAAATAATTTTGTTAATGTCTTTATAACGTCTTCATTCGGTTTTTTGTTTATATTTGCATATGATTTTTTTAATAAGAATATGATTTCTCAAAAATATTTTAATTATTCAATTTTCCTTCTCCTTCTTTCATTTTTATCTTGTAAGGATTCAAATGAGTATCGTGTAGATTCTACATTTGTGGACTATCTGCATCGATTTGAAACTGAAGCATCAAAACGGGATAAAAATTTTGATATAGCATCAACAGGTTTAATCATTGAATTCGCTGATTTGAAGGATAATACTGCTGGTTTAACTCATTACGAAAATCCCATCAGAATTGAAATTGATAAAACCTATTGGAAAGCTATTTCTAAATCGGCTGGTGCCGATTTAATGAAAGAAGAATTGATTTTTCATGAATTGGGACACGGTTTATTAAATCGAAAACATCTGAATTCCACACTTGAAAATGGTGAATGGAAATCTATTATGTGTGGAGGTGATAAAATAAATGGACGATCGTGGAATATTAATTATAAAGGATTTCGACGTGAGTATTACATTAATGAATTGTTCAATGAAAGTACACTAGCACCAGAATTTTCTAGTTTGCAATTAATGGTTGATACTACAGGATATAGATCTGAATTGTATTTTAGCTTTAATTCAATTGATCAGGCTGGATGGGAAATAAAAGACACTTTACAGTATAAAACAAGTATTAGCAATGGTCGTTTAAAATTTGAATCTAAAGTAACTGATATTTTTCTGGTTTATATAAAAACAAAAATAGATATTCAGACAGATTTTTCTTACGAATTTTCAATTCAATACCCTACAGGAGAAGCCGTTAATCAATACGGGATGATTTTTGGATTTGTGCCCACTGGCTCAGAAGGTATAAATGATCCTGTCGAATATTTCACTATAAATAATAATAAAAAAATGTTCATAGGAAACCGTAGCTGGTATAGTTATTTCACTGAATTAAATCAAAACTCGGTTCTGTCCAATGGTATAAATAAATTCAAAGTAGTGAAAATCAGAAAACTACTGTATTATTTTATTAACAATACTTACACTTACTGTTCTGAAATTGAAGTAAGTGAAACCGGTAACCATTTTGGGTTTATGGTTCCACCTAAAGGCACTGTTTACCTCGAAAATTTAAATATCTCTCAAAGAATAATATCAGGTTCTCCTTTGAAAATAAATCAGAATATGAATGTTGAATTTGAATTAAAAACAATTAAACCATTTAATAATACAATACTTAATAAATAATTTATCTTTTATTTATCAGTATATCAATACTTTAATAAAATATATTTATGTCTAAATTTGTAATTTACCAAATACTTCCTCGCCTTTTTGCTAATACTAACTCTACAAACAAACACAACGGAACAATTGAAGAAAATGGATGTGGTAAGTTTAATTTTTTCACTCCAAAAGCATTGAAGGAAATAAAATCACTTGGAGTTACGCATGTCTGGTATACAGGAATTATTGAACATGCCACACAAACTGATTATACTTCGTTTGGAATTCAAATGGATCATCCGGCAGTTGTAAAAGGAAAAGCCGGTTCGCCTTATGCCATTAAAGATTATTACGATGTGGATCCTGATTTGGCTGAAAATGTAGAAAATCGCATGACAGAATTTGAAAATCTGGTAAAGAGAACTCATAAAGCTGATATGAAAGTTATTATCGATTTTGTACCTAACCATGTTGCACGTCAATATCATTCGGATGCAAAACCAGCAGGAGTTGTCGATTTGGGCGAAAATGACAATACAAACTGGGCATTTTCTCCAAAAAACAATTTTTATTATATACCAAATCAGTCTTTTTCTCCGCAATTCGATTTGAAAGGTTACACTGAATTTCCAGCAAAGGCAACAGGAAACGACCAATTTACAGCTTCACCAACCATAAATGACTGGTACGAAACAGTGAAACTTAATTATGGTGTTAATTATGTTGAAGGTTCACAGAAACAATTTGATCCGATTCCTGATACATGGATTAAAATGCGCGATATTTTGCTTTTTTGGGCCACAAAAAAAGTGGATGCATTCCGATGCGATATGGCCGAAATGGTTCCCGTTGAATTTTGGCAATGGGCGATAACTCAGGTTAAAATACAATATCCACAAATAATATTTATTGCCGAAGTTTATAATCCTAATGAATACCGTAATTATATTTCCAATGGTAAATTCGACTATTTGTATGATAAGGTGGGCATGTACGATATGTTACGCAATATTACTAGTAATAACTTTCCGGTGCGCGAAATAACAACAGTATGGCAATCGCTAGGTGATATTGAAAACCAAATGCTCAATTTTCTTGAAAACCATGACGAACAGCGTATTGCTTCGGGTTTTTTCTCGGGTAACGGAATGTATGCCAAACCGGCAATGATAGTGGCTGCAACGCTTACAATGGCTCCAGTGATGATTTATTCGGGCCAGGAGTTGGGTGAAAATGGTATGGAAGCTGAAGGATTCAGCGGACTGGATGGACGAACTACTATTTTCGATTATTGGAGCGTAAAATCAATTCAAAATTGGATAAATAATGGAAAATTCAATGACGAAAAACTAACCATTGATCAAAAAAATTTACGTGTTTTTTATCAAAAATTATTGAATATAACACTGACTGAGAAAGCAATAACCCACGGAAAAATGTTTGATTTGGAGTTTGCGAATATTGATAATAAAACCTTTAACACACATGAACAATATGCATATTTCAGAAGCTTCGAAGATGAGTTGTTGCTTTTTGTATTAAATTTTGATGATAAACATCTTTCCACCGAAGTAATATTTCCTAAAGAATTATTCCAATATATAAATCTCAATGAAGGTCAACAATACAGTTGCGAAAATTTATTAGACGAAACCGAAATAATTTCCGATTTTACACTTTGTTCCAATGAAGTTTTTAATACTGAGATCCCTGCTTGGACTGGTAAGATTTTGAAATTGAAATTATTGGATTAATTTGACAAGAAAACTTCATAAATGAATTGAAAATATGAACGATTTCTATTAAAATTGCATTATAAATATTACAAATCTCAATTAGTTTGGATATTCAAAAGCAGTAAAATTATGAAAGCAAAACTAGTTTATTTAGAATGGATTGGTTTGTTTTTTATTGTTTCTTGTACAACTGCAAAAATACCGCTCGAAACGATAAATGAAGTAACCCAACGTATTCAGAAAAAAGACTTTACAATTGATGTAAAATATGCAAATCCAACCAAGGGAAGTCAGATTTATTTGACTTCGGAATATGATTTACGAGTTAAAAATGATTCGGCATTTGCCTATTTACCTTATTTTGGTGTTGCCTATTCGGCACCTTACAATAGCTCTGAAGGTGGCATTAAGTTCTCGGAACCAATGTATGATTATGTCAGTGTTCCCAATAAAAAGAAAGATGGTTGGAATATACGATTTAAAGTCAGGTCGAAAATTTCAGAAATAACAATTTTATTGGAAGTTTTCAATAATGGGAGCTCTTCCTTCACAGTTTCATCGTACGAAAGAGACGCAATAAGGTTTAATGGTGAAATGAAATTTGATTCAACTAAATGAACCACAACTTCGAACTTAGTTTACAGCGCGAACGAATGCAAGCCGTAAAAGCGGATGCGTTTTATCGTGATGTATTGAAAGTGACCGAAATTGTACGATTTAATTCTGATTCAGATTCTGATATGGAAATGCAGCGTCAGGATGTGGATGTATTACTTACTTTGAATGACATAACTTACCGCGTTTCTGAAAAATTCAGGGATAAGGATTATGGCGATTTATACGTTGAAGTGTACAGTAAATTTCCTAAAACACAAGGTTGGCTTCATACCGGAACTCCAAACGCCATTTTATACTTTACGCCCAATACCGTTTATTGGATTACTCATAAATCGCTTGCTAACTTTTGTTTAGATCAGTTATTTCCATTAATAGCTTTAGATTTTTTTCTTGAACTTTACCAATCGCACCAACCAATTATTTCGAAACATATTGTTTTAAACAAAAAACCGATCAAAATCAATCTGATTCAAGCCCACAATTCGTTACCCGATGGATCTTGCTGGGAAACAATTGGCATAAGCGCACCCTTTTCTTTTTTCGAAGAGAATGGAGTAAAGATCAGAAAAATGTCCTATCAATAAATAAGCAAGTTTTAATCATTTTTCTGCACAAGTTTTCTTGCCTTTTGCAGGTTTCAATTCGTTTTTCTCCGGATTAAAAACTTTTAATTTGACACAAAAACCCTCTTTTTAATTCGAATTTATTTCTTTTCTTTCTCTATAATTTCAATATTCTTATTTTTCTAATTAAATACTTTCAAATCGATTTTAGGTTCTAATTTTCTCGAAAAATTATTAGAGAATTATTTCTTTAATTAACTTGAAAATCAGAAATATTGTTGGATATTTGTACAAAGTTTGAATTAAGCAGTATTGCTTTTTAATTACTTGTATATCAACATATATAAAGTTGTTTTACGAATATTTTTTTCTAAAGTAACGGATATTGTAAAAAAAAAAATTTCAACTAAATTAAAATGAAAGAAATTAAATTCAGTCTTGTTTATCGCGACATGTGGCAATCGTCCGGTAAATATGTTCCACGCAAAGACCAATTGGCTCAAATTGCACCCGTAATTATCGAAATGGGCTGTTTTGCCCGCGTGGAAACCAATGGGGGAGCTTCGGAGCAGGTAAATCTATTGTATGGAGAAAATCCGAACGATGCAGTACGTACTTTTACAAAACCATTCAACGACGTAGGAATTCAAACACACATGCTCGACCGTGGTTTGAATGGGTTAAGAATGAACCCGGTTCCAGCAGATGTGCGCGAATTGATGTACAAAGTAAAAAAAGCTCAGGGAGTTGATATTACCCGTATTTTTTGTGGTTTGAACGATGTGACGAATATTATTCCATCCATTCAATATGCAAAGGCCGCTGGTATGATTGCTCAAGCAACATTATGCATTACGTATTCCGAAATTCATACTGCAGAATATTATATTGATATGGCCGAAAAACTTATTGAAGCCGGTGCAGATGAAATATGTTTGAAAGATATGGCAGGAATTGGTCGCCCTGAAATGCTTGGTAGAATTGTAAAAGCTATTAAAACAGCTCATCCCGAAATAATTATACAATATCACGGACATTCTGGTCCCGGTTTTTCGGTGGCTTCCATGCTCGAAGTGGCCAAAGCGGGTGTAGATTATCTTGATGTGGCTATGGAACCGCTTTCTTGGGGAATGGTTCATCCTGATGTTATTACAATTCAGGCTATGCTTAAAGATGCAGGATTCAAGGTGCCAGAAATAAATATGAAAGCGTATATGGAAGCCCGTAGACTGACACAAACTTTTATTGATGATTTTTTGGGTTATTTTATTGATGAGCGAAATAAATACATGACTTCTTTATTGGTAGGTTGTGGATTGCCAGGTGGAATGATGGGATCGCTTATGGCCGATTTGAAAGGCATGCACGTTGCCATCAATTCTTATTTGAAAGAAAATAATAAAAAAGAACTCAGTACCGACGAACTGCTGGTTATGTTGTTTGACGAAGTAAAATATATTTGGCCAAAACTGGGAAATCCGCCGTTAGTGACACCATTTAGTCAATATGTTAAAAATATTGCACTAATGAACGTTATGTTCTTGCTCAAAGGTCAACCACGATGGAGCATGGTTGATAAAAACAGTTGGGATATGATTTTGGGTAAAGCTGGAAAGCTCCCGGGAAAACTGGACGATGAAATTATTGCATTAGCCAATAAAAATCACTACGAATTTTTCGAAGGAAATCCACAAGATAATTATCCGAATGAATTGGATCGTTTTATTGAGGAAATGAAAGAAAAAGGGTGGGATAGAGGTGCTGATGACGAAGAGCTATTCGAATTTGCCATGCATGAAAAACAATATCGCGACTTCAAGTCAGGAGAAGCAAAAAAACGTTTTGAAGTGGAATTGCAGACTGCTATTTTTGAAAAATTTGCAACTAAAAATATTGAAATACCTGATGTGCGTGCATTAAAATATCCTTATGCTGAACCATTGGTTTCGTCTGTTACAGGTCGGGTTTTGTGGGAACTCGATTTTATTGAACACTCAACTGAACCGGTTCATGGAAAAGAAGTGAAAATATCTGAACCATTGTGCACTATTCAAACCAAATGGGGACTAGAGCATATTGGCAGTTTTTGCAATGGACGCATTGTGGGGGTTGAAAAGAAACAAGGTGAAATGGTTTTGAAAGGTGATGTTTTAGCTTATATACAACAAAATTAGGAAAATATTACATCTCCATTTACGAATTGATGTATTAATATAAAGTAGAGATCTTGCTTGCAGGATCTCTACTTTTATTTTGTGATGTTGATGAAATTATTTTATTTTAAATTTTGTATCAAAATATAAAGCGTTATTCTATTAAAACATCTATTTTTGTGGCCAAATTATTACACTTAATAAGCATTTTAAATATATTACTTTCAAAATGACTTTTAACACAAAATCACAATATGATTAAAGATCTTTTTATTAAAAAAACACTGGCACAACTTGAAATACAAGCAGATGGAGATCACAATTCGCTGAAACGTCATTTAAACGCAATGAATCTGGTTTTGCTGGGTGTAGGTTGTGTAATTGGTGCCGGGATTTTTGTGTTAACCGGAAGTGCAGCAGCCATGTATGCAGGACCTGCTATAGCTATATCGTTTATCATATCTGCAATTGGGTGTATGTTGGCTGGTTTATGTTATGCTGAATTTGCCTCGATGATTCCTATTTCAGGAAGTGCTTATACGTATGGATATGCCACAATGGGTGAATTTATTGCCTGGATTATTGGATGGGATTTAATTTTGGAGTATTTGTTTGGTTCTGCTACTGTTGCTGTGGGTTGGTCGGGTTATGTAGTGAGCATGTTAAGCGATTTTGGTATTCATTTGCCATCAAATCTATGTCAGAGTCCCTTTGTTTTTGATGCAACTGGTTGGCATTTATCTGGCTCAATTATAAATTTTCCCGCTATTTTTATCGTCCTATTGATGACTACATTATTAGTAATTGGCATAAAGGAGTCTGCAAAATTCAATAATATAATCGTTTTGATCAAAGTTGTAGTTATCCTTTTGTTTATTGGATTTGGAATATCGCATATTGAACTTCAAAATTGGACACCTTTTATTCCCGAAAATACAGGTCAATGGGGTCATTTCGGATGGTCTGGAATATTGACAGGTGCCGGTGTTGTATTTTTTGCTTATATTGGCTTCGATGCTGTTTCTACAGTATCTCAGGAAGCAATTAATCCTAAACGAGATATGCCAATTGGAATTTTAGTTTCACTAGCAGTATGTACAATCTTATACATTGCTGTAAGTTTAACTATGACAGGAATTATTAATTATCGCGAATTAAATGTACCTGCACCCATAGCGGTTGCAATTGATAATGTGGGAGAATCTTTGATTTGGTTGCGTCCGATAGTTAAAATTGGTGCAATAGCAGGTTTAAGTTCTGTTGTTCTTGTTTTATTAATGGGACAATCTCGGGTATTTTTTACAATGGCCAGCGATGGACTGCTTTGGAAAAGTTTTGCCAGAACTCACTCAAAATATAGAACACCTCATATCACAACTATTGTAACCGGTTGTTTTGCAGCTTTTTTTGCAGGTTTTTTTCCAATAGGTCTGCTAGGTGAATTGGTTTCAATTGGCACTTTGTTGGCATTCGTAATTGTTTGTATAGGAATTATTATTCTTCGAAAGTCAGAACCTGAAGCCAAACGTGGATTCAGGACTCCATGGGTTCCGTTTGTGCCAATATTAGGGGCGGTTATATGCTTTGCCCAGATGGCTTCATTACCTCTTGATACATGGATTCGATTGGGAATTTGGATGTTAATAGGATTTGGAATTTATTTTACTTATGGAATAAAAAACAGTCATGCTCGAAAAAACCGAAAACAATAAAATTGAGTTTTTTATTTTTAAGGCGTAATAATTTTTAAAAAATATCGGCTGAACTTCTATTGAGGTTCAGCCGATATTATTTCTCTACAATTGCTAATCTAAACGTTATTGATTAACGTGAAAAGCAGTTTAGTTTTTACATTGCAATTATGCAGGAGTAATCATTTTATATCCTTTTCCGTGGATATTGATAATTACAACACCTTGATCATCTTTAAGCAATTTGCGTAATTTACAAATATACACATCCATACTTCTTGAATTGTAGTAGTTGTCATCTTTCCAAATTGTTTTAAGAGCATACTTGCGGTCAACAAATTCGTTTGCATTTGCAGCAAATAAAATAAGCAAAAGTAATTCTTTTGTAGTAAGTTTTTTTGATTCACCATTGATTGTCAGCATTTTTTTCTGAGTATCAACAGTGTATGCTCCTACTTTGTAAGAAGGAACTTTTAAAAGTTTGCTAAGATTTTCTTCATCTTCGCTTAATACGACTTTTTCGTTTTTCATTTTCGTAATTTTTTTTGAGTTAGTATAGTGATAGTGAATTTTTAATATTGTGTTAATTTACAAATGCAAACAATCAAAATATACTATTTGTTTTGTTAGCTTTGTAAATTAAACATTTTAAATAATAGATTTGTTTTATACTTAAGTAAAAATTCTAAACATAATCCATAAAAAAGTAAATTTAATGAGCAAACTTTTTAATATTTGTCCCTTAACTACTATTTAATAATACAAAGATATTAAATATTTCTTTTTAAACAAAATTTTCGAATAATTTGTTAAGTATTTTTTTTAATTTATTTTTTATCTATCATAAAATCAACTAAATAGAAAATAAATTAATTTAAAAAAAAATCAAATTTACTATTTATATTAATCTTAAAAGTCATTTTTGAACCAATTATTTTTAAGACATCATATTTTTATACTATTCATTCTTCATCGGTTTCCCAAACAAGAGTAATAAAAATAAATACTAAACTTTTAAATTTAATTTAAGGAGCTGCAGCTTTTAAACTGCCATCTTTTTCATTGTATTTATATTGATCCAAATATTATTCAAACCTAATTTAAATGAGTGAAACAGTAGTATTTAGTTCTATATTGGAAAAAAACTCAAAATTTTCATCAATGAAATACTCAATTTTTAAAATAATTTAAGCTACTTTTGTTAATGATTTTTTTTAAATGATTTTTTTCATGTTCCAAACCAAAATTGAAATACATCACTCTGATTTAGAGATTTCGTATCATGATCGGTTAATGACCTTGGGATCGTGTTTTGCTGAAAATATTGGTAGAAAGTTGACAGATGCTTATTTTCTAACTAATGTCAATCCATTTGGAGTGCTGTATAATCCTGTTTCAATAATGAATAGCATAGAATTATTGCTGAATTATAAGGAATTCACTCAAGACGATATTTTTGAAAACAGATCGTTATGGCAGAGTTTTTCCCATAGTAGTTTATTTTCGAATGTTTCACCGGAATTGTGCCTTGAAAAAATAAATTCAAAGTATTCTAATGCAAGTGAATTTTTGAAAAATTCAAAATTTCTTATTCTGACTTTTGGTACAGCCTGGATTTACGAGGATCGAAAGAGTGGGACAGTGGTTTCCAATTGTCATAAATTACCCTCAAATGAATTTATAAGACGAAGGCTGTCAGTGAATGAAATTGTGCAGTCCTATTCAGAATTAATAAATAAACTTAGAACATTATTTCCTGATTTACAGATTATTTTCAGTGTTAGTCCCATTCGTCATTGGAAAGATGGAGCACACGAGAACAATATTAGTAAAAGCACTTTATTACTGGCAATTGATGAGTTGCAGAAAAAATTCAGTCAGGTTCATTATTTTCCTGCTTATGAAATTCAAATGGACGAATTGCGCGATTACAGGTTTTATTCAGCCGATATGCTTCATCCTTCGGAAGTCGCAATAGATCACATTTGGGAGCGTTTTTCAGAAACTTATTTTACTTCAGAAACATTTAAAATTAAAACGCAACTGGAGCGTTTGAGAGCAGATTTACAACATCGACCTTTATTTCCTGAATCAGAAGAATATTTGAGTTTTATGAAAAATATAGAAAAACGCAAATCGACGATTTTATCAGAATATCCCTATTTATCAGGTCGATTTTAATTTATAAATAACTCATTTACAACAATATCTGCTTTGAATTTTATGTTTTCATGAGTCGCCCATATTACAATTGGGTGATGATAAATTATCCATTCTGATAGAAATTCAATAATTCTATTCTTCAATGCATTATCTAATCCGGTAAGCGGTTCGTCAAGCAATAATATCTCTGATTCTGAAGCCAAAGCACGGGCTAATGATACACGTTGTTGTTGACCGCCACTCAATTCATTTGGAAATTTATTTTTCTCAGTAATAAGTTCCATTTTCTCCAATAAATAATGTACTAAGTTGCTTTTTTCTTGATGGTTGTGAGTTTTATGACTTATTACAAATGCAATATTTTCTGAAATAGTGAGCCAGGGCAATAAGCGAAAATCCTGAAAAGCGTAAGCCATTCTTGCAGAATGTGGCAAATCAATAATTCCGGAATCGAATTTTTCAATTTTTGCCAATATTCGCAATAAGGTTGTTTTTCCAATTCCTGATGGCCCTTTTATGCATGTAATTTGATCCGAATTAAAAGTAAAATTGAATGATTTGAATATAGATCTATCATTGAAGTTTTTATTCAGATTTTCAACATTAATTATTTTTGATTTAATAGGTTTTGCAATTTTAAATGCTGTGTATTTTTGTGGATTCGGCAAGTTCATTCTCAATTGGATCATTCGAACCATTTTAATTGTCAAATCAAAAAGATAACTTACTCCAATAGCAACTACCGTCCAGGCAATCAATTCCGAAACATTTATAAAAGCTTGTGCCTGTTTCATCGATGTACCTATACCGTGTAAAGGCTGTGCAAGTACTTCGCCAATAATTATTGCTCTCCAACCAAATCCAAGGGCAGTGCTTATTCCATCGAATATATTTGATTTTGACGCAGGCAAATAAATTAAAATGAATCGTTTATAGAAAGATTTATTATAAACTTTTGCCATTTCAGTCCATTTCTTATCCGTATTTTCCAATCCGGTAAGGATATTTTGATATAAAATGGGAAACATAGTAAGAATTGCAATAAATACAGGCATTTGAACAGGCGAAAACCATAAAATAGCTAACAAAACAAACGAAATAACTGGTATAGAACGAGCTAATACAATAATTGGATGAAAAAATGATTTCCAAAAGTCCGAGAATGCAGCAATTGAACTTAGAATAAGTGCAAAAACTATAGCAAATGAAAATCCTATTATTCCACGTAATATTGTGCTGAATAGCGTTATAAGAAAGTCATGGCTTTTGAAAATTCCGATTAATTGGATAACAAGGTTTGGCAATGTGGGGAAAATAGCAGGGAAACCTATCTGAATGGCAATAAATTGCCATAAAACGCCAATAAACACAATAGCAAGTAATGTCGGAAAAAATCTTGTTTGCATTGTAATTTATTTTTTGTCATTTATGAATTTTAATTGTCAAACCTATCTATTGGAGTATTTCTACACTTTTTACCCTTGCGGGACATTTCAACAATTCAAAACGTTTGATAAATAAAATCCTTATCAGGCAATTTTCCACCTATACTTTCAGGGCTGAATTGAAAATATATTTTCAGGTATCTCATTACTTCTTGTTCTAATGCAAAAGCTGCAACATATCGAATGTTACATAGTGGCAGAGATATTTTTGCGGCTTCAATCGATGGGGAAAGTTTATGTTTTACCATAAGTTGGGCTACTATTTCAGGTTGTTCATTAGTGAAATTACAACTATTAGAATATGCTTCACAAACCAGAGCAATTAGTTTCGAATTATCTTCTGTAAATCTGTCACTTACCAAAAATGATGTCTGAACGAATATATCTTTTGTTGAATTATTAATATAATCTTCGCAATCTAGTTTTCCGATAATTTTGATAGTTGAATCCTGAGTAATAAGGTTACTTACCATAGGTTCTGAAATTACAGCTAAATCGATTTTTTTAAAAAGTAAGGCTTGGGCAATTTCGTTATTAGTAGTGAATGTATAGTCAAGTTTTACTCTTTCAAAACTTTCTTGTATTAACATTCTCCTAATCAAAATATCTGCAGTAGTTGCTCTACCAAATACAGCAATTTTTTGATCGTTTAAATTATTCATATTTATATTTTTGTCGTTGGTTAGTAGGTATAGGGTTCCCCATATCGGACATGCCACCATTCTGAATTTCAATCCCTTGTTATATAAATTTGCGGCCATTACTGTAGGTAGAATTGCAAAGTCTACTTCATCACGTAGCATTAGAGCCTGTATCTGCAAAGGATCATTTTTTATTATAATTTCAACTTTATTACCTCCGATTAAAGTCGATTTTTCAATCATTTGCATAAAACTTACAGTCGATGGACCATTTAAAATACCTATTCGAATTGTATTTTTTAAATTCGGAGTACAAGATTGAAATATAATTATTATGAGTATTATTATTGAAATCGAATTAATTATCGTTTTTTTATTCAACATAATATTTAAATTAATTTGTTTTTTTTTGAAGTAGTCAAAAATACCTGACTGAAAACAAAAGTACACATTTATTTTTAAAATTTAATGAAATGAATTTTACTGAAGAATTGATCCTTTACACTTTCAAATTAATTTTATAAAAATTCAATGGTTACTGATATTTTGTTTAACTAATAAGCAATATAACAAACTGTAAATTATTAGAAATTGTATGTGACAAATGATAATTTATTTACATATTCTAGTTGTTTTTTATAAAATAACTGACACTTTATATTTAATTGCACATGAACATATTTTATAAAAATATAAATAATTATACATTAAAAAGCACAAATGAATATATTTTGTGCATTTTTTTCAACTTTATACAAAATAATTAAGTAATAGTACTATATTTGCAGCGTTTTTATAATTTACCTGTAATATTTGTTATTGTAATGGTTCAGTTTATTTTTATTTCTATCATTGTTATTCTCCTTGCCGATTTTGGTTTGGAACGTTTACTTGCCTTTTTAAATATAAAACACGCCAAAAACAAACTGCCTGCAATTCTCAATGACATATATGATACCGAGAAATATGCTAAGCAACAAGAATATTTTCGTATAAACGCCAGATTTGGAATGCTAACAAGTAGTTTTAGTTTTCTGATTACATTAGCTATGTATAGTTTTGGAGGTTTTGCTTGGATCGATAATTTGGTTCAGGGTTTTATTCAACAGGAGATTTTAATTCCTATAGTATTTTTTGGGATTCTATATTTTGCGAATGATATTATTAGTATTCCTTTCGAATGGTATGATACTTTTGTGATTGAACAAAAATTTGGATTTAACAAAGTTACTCCACTGCTTTTTATAGTAGACAAACTCAAAGGATATGCTATTACAATAGTAATTGGTGGAGGTTTATTGTATCTAATTATTTGGATTTACACCTTGACGCCCGATTATTTCTGGCTGTTGGCATGGGCTGTAATCACCGTTTTTAGTTTATTTATGACCATGTTCTATTCAGAAATTATTGTACCGCTATTTAATAAACAAACGCCACTTGAATGTGGAGAATTACGCACTGAAATTGAAAAATTCGCATCAAAAACCGGTTTTAATTTAAAAAACATCTTTGTTATTGATGGTTCAAAACGATCAACAAAAGCCAATGCCTATTTTAGTGGACTTGGAAGTAAAAAAAGGATTGTATTGTACGATACGTTGATGGATAAAATGACAAACGATGAAATTGTAGCTGTTTTAGCGCATGAAATTGGTCACTACAAACACAAGCATACTTTGATAAACATGCTTATTTCTATTCCAAGCACATTATTACTGTTTTTTTTATTTGGATTAATACTGAAAAGTGATGAAATGGCACAGGCATTAGGTGGAAGTGTTGCGTCATTTCATTTGAATGCATTGGCTTTTAGTATTTTATATTCACCTATTTCGCTTGTATTAGCCATTGCCACCAATGTGCTTTCTCGAAAATTTGAATATCAAGCAGATGCCTATGCTGCTTCATATGGTTTTTCCGAACAATTACAATCTGGTTTAAAAAAGCTATCTGCTACTTCATTAAGTAATTTGATGCCGCATCCATTATATGTCTTTTTTCATTATTCGCATCCAACACTTTATCAACGTATTACAAAGCTAGCTTCCTAAATCCCAACAAATACCTTGAGGAGAGAGATTGAGGGACTTTTAGAAACTAGATAATCGCATTATATTTATATTTATACAATTAAATCACATAGGTAATTTATATCTTTCCCCCTTGGGGGAATAAGAAGGGGGCTTTTATATGTTACTAGGAATAATGGGTGCTATGCCCGAAGAAATGGATAAAATCATTGCTGCAATAAGCAATAAGGAAATAGTAGAGCGTGGAAGCCGTATTTATTATCGTGGTGATTTATTCGGTCAAGAAGTTGTAGCTGTTTTTTCGCGCTGGGGAAAAGTGGCAGCAGCAACTACGGCAACTCATATGATTATGGAATTTAATGTTGACAGAATTGTATTCACAGGAGTTGCAGGAGCCATTTCGCCTGAATTAAATGTAGGTGATGTGGTCATTGGCCAGCGATTGTATCAGCACGATATGGATGCTCGTCCGTTAATGCGTCGTTTCGAAATTCCCCTTACAGGAAAAACTTCTTACGAAACACCCATTCAAAATGTAGAAACAATGTCGCAAGCGGTTCATAATTTTCTTAAAAACAATAAAGAATTTAGGAAAATTTTGGCAGAACAACAAATTTTAAATCCAAAGATGATAATTGGAGATATTGCAAGTGGAGATTTGTTTATTTCTAGTACAAACATGAAAAATGCACTCAGTAAAAATTTGCCTTCAGTGGTTTGTGCCGAAATGGAAGGTGCTGCTGTAGCTCAGGTTTGCGATGATTATGATGTTCCATTAATTGTAGTACGAATCATTTCTGATAGTGCAGATGAAGAAGCACACACAAGTGCAATAGGATTTGTAAATCAACATGCGAGTGATTATTCATTATCAATATTAAAAGAATACATACAGCTTATAAAATAAATAGAAGAACAAATAAATCAATTAATATCAATCAATTATTTAAATTTTATGGAGAATAACATTTTCTTTATGGTGCCGGCGGCTTCCATCGTTGCGTTAGGATTTGCGTTCTACTTTTTCAAGCAAATGATGAAAGAGAGCGAAGGTACAGACACAATGAAAAAAATTGCACTACACGTTCGTACGGGTGCAATGGCTTATCTTAAGCAACAATACAAAGTTGTGACTATCGTATTCGTAGTGTTAGCTATTATTTTTTCGATAATGGCTTATTTCAATTTGCAGAATGGATGGGTGCCATTTGCATTTTTAACAGGTGGGTTTTTCTCGGGTTTAGCAGGTTTTTTTGGAATGAAAACTGCGACGTATGCTTCAGCTCGTACAGCTCAGGCAGCTTCTCACTCATTAAACAAAGGATTACAAGTTGCTTTTCGTTCTGGAGCAGTAATGGGACTAACTGTTGTTGGTCTTGCATTATTAGACATCTCGGTTTGGTATTTAGTGCTGGACAATCTTGCTGACGTGGGTAGTTCTGATAAATTGATTTACATTACAACTACTATGCTTACCTTTGGTATGGGCGCTTCTACGCAGGCATTGTTTGCTCGTGTTGGTGGTGGTATTTTTACCAAAGCTGCTGATGTTGGTGCTGACCTGGTAGGTAAGGTAGAAGCTGGAATTCCTGAAGACGATCCTCGTAATCCTGCAACTATTGCCGATAACGTAGGTGATAACGTAGGTGATGTTGCCGGAATGGGTGCCGACCTTTACGAATCGTATGCAGGTTCAATCCTTGCAACTGCTGCTCTTGGTGCTTCGGCATTTTTAGGAAGTACAGCAATGCAAACAAAAGCAGTTTTTGCTCCTATGATGATTGCTTCTGTTGGTGTAATACTTTCAATTATTGGTATTTTCATGGTGAAAACTAAAGAAGGTGCCAAGATGAAAGATTTACTTGGAGCTTTAGGTCTTGGTGTAAATGTTAGTTCTGCTTTAATTGCAGTTTCAACTTTTGGAATTCTTTGGGCATTAGGCATTGAAAACTGGATGGGAATTTCATTCTCTGTAGTTGCTGGTCTCCTTGCCGGTATCATTATCGGTCAGGCAACAGAGTATTATACTTCTCAAAGCTACCGCCCAACACAAAAAGTGGCTGAAAGTTCTAAAACCGGAGCTGCTACAGTAATTATTTCAGGTCTTGGTTTGGGAATGATTTCAACTGCAATTCCTGTTATAACAATTTCTATTGCAATTGTTTTGGCATTTATGTCATCACAGTATGATTTGATGACCATGACTTATACTCCAAACCTGACTCTTGGTTTATATGGTATTGGTATTGCTGCTGTAGGTATGCTTTCTACACTTGGTATCACATTGGCTACTGATGCTTATGGTCCGATTGCTGATAATGCCGGTGGAAATGCTGAAATGAGCGGTTTAGATCCTGAAGTTCGTAAACGTACCGATGCTTTGGATGCACTTGGTAACACAACTGCAGCTACAGGTAAAGGATTTGCTATTGGTTCAGCTGCACTTACTGCTTTAGCACTTTTAGCTTCGTATATCGAAGAAATTAAAATTGCATTGGAACGTATTGCTACAGCCTCAGTAGACGGTATGGCAAGAGTAGGTTCTGAAATGTTATCAATTGAAACTATCAAAGCTTCGACATTTGAGGACTTTATGCAATACTATAACGTAACTCTGATGAATCCTATCGTTTTAGTTGGTGTTTTTGCTGGATCGATGATGGCATTTGTATTTTGTGGTTTGACCATGAATGCTGTTGGTCGTGCTGCACAAAATATGGTTGAAGAAGTTCGTCGCCAGTTCCGCGAAATTGTTGGAATTATGGAAGGTACTGCTGAACCTGATTATGCTCGTTGTGTTGAAATCTCAACCAAAGGTGCTCAACGCGAAATGTTGCTTCCTTCAATTCTAGCTATTGTAACTCCGGTTGCAGTTGGTATTCTTTTAGGCGTTGGTGGTGTTCTTGGTCTTCTTATTGGTGGATTAAGTACTGGTTTCGTATTGGCTGTATTTATGGCTAATGCTGGTGGTGCATGGGATAATGCTAAGAAATATGTTGAAGAAGGAAATCTTGGTGGAAAAGGTTCTGACAATCACAAAGCAACTGTAGTTGGTGATACTGTTGGTGATCCATTTAAAGACACTTCTGGCCCATCATTGAATATCCTTATCAAATTAATGAGCATGGTATCTATTGTAATGGCTGGATTAACAGTTGCTTGGAGCTTGTTCTAAATTTATTTTTCATCCATCTTATGACTTTAGGTTATCGGATGGATGAAAATAATACCAAGTGAATTTATATTTAAGCCCAAAGTCAACTTTGGTATAATGCCGATGCATAGAAATATGCATTACAATTAGACGAAGTCGACATTGGACTGTTTTATTTCTGCAATCGGTATAAAAAATATATCCCGGGTTTGCAAATGCAAGCTCGGGATATTTTTTTGTTAAGGCTATAAAATATAAGTAATTGAAAATAATTATTGATATATTATTTCAAAATAACTCTCAGTGCCGATAGCTATCGGTATAGCCTTGTAACTCGTAACTAAATTCTTGTAACAACTTATGTATTTTTTGGAATTAAAAGTATCAAGCAGATTTTACTTTATAACTGCAACTTGCTTTTCCTTTTACAATATTGGTTAATCTTGATTTCAACAACTGGCGACGAATAGGTGATACTTTATCCGTAAACAAATGTCCTTCCAAATGATCATATTCATGTTGAACAACCCTGGCTTGATACCCAATAAACTCTTCAATATGTTCATTAAAATCAACATCAAAATATTTTATTTTTATTGCATCTGGTCGCATAACCGTTTCGTGGATACCCGGAATGCTCAAGCAACCTTCTTCTCCGGCAACTTCTTCTTCGCTATGCTCTAAAATAGTGGGATTGATCATCACCGTTTTAAACGCACCAAGTTCAGGATCATCTTCTATAAAAGGCGCTAAATCAATTATCAGCAACCGAATAGGCAAGCCAATTTGTGGTGCTGCCAGACCTACACCTTCTGCGTGATACATGGTATCAAACATATTACTTATAAGTGTATTTAGCTCTGGGTATGAAGTTTTAATTGGTTCTGCTTGTTTTCGTAAAACAGCATTGCCATATGTATAAATTGGTAATATCATGAATTGTAATAATTTAACTTTAATTTAATTGTAATCACTTAACTTGAAAATGTGATTATTTGATTTTATATCTATTTTTTAAAAGCATTAAAATGATAGCATTTTATTTTTGACTACTAACATTTATATCCAAGTTTTAGTTCAAAAACGTGGAAATTGTAATGTTGATTCAAGGTAAGTTTGTAGTATTATTGTTGCTGAAATTTTATCCACCAATTCTTTGTTTTGTCTGTCCTTTTTCTTTAAACCACCTTCCAGCATGGCTTTGTGTGCTAAAACCGATGTAAATCGCTCGTCAACATAAACCAGTTCAATGCTGGGAAAGCGACGTTGTAAACCGACTACAAACGGACGAATATATTTCATTGAATCAGACTCTTGTCCGTTCATTTGTTTCGGCAATCCAATTACAAATTTCTCTACCGGTTCTTTTGCAATGTATTTTTCCAGATAGTCAAGGACTTCATGTGAAAGAACAGTATCCAATCCGTTTGCAGAAATATGTAACACATCGGTAACTGCAAGTCCTACGCGTTTTTGACCATAATCAATGGCTAGAATTCGTCCCATTTTACTTTTAAATTAGTGCAAAGGTACTAAATTCAGTTTGTTTTGAAAAATCACATTGTATCTAATCTTTAAAATATAAATAAATAATGGGAGCATTATGCTTATCATTTTTCTCTAAATTTAATTTCAAGTAGTATATAATTATTTTGATTTTTTTTTAAAAAGACTTTCTACTCTCAACAATAACTTTTTTATCGTTAATAATACAAGCAAATAAATAGATTTCTCCACCATCTTTAATTTTAAGTTTTTTTCGTAAATTATCCACGCTCAATGGGTAATTACGGGTGCTTATATTTGCTTTTGTAATATGTTCTGTCAGTTTTTTTAACTCATTTTTTGATGTTCCCCATTCATTCGCAACTTCAAAAACTCTACCGGGGAAATCATTTACTAACGTATCTGAAGTATATAAGTGTGTGTTTATATGCAATTTCTGCAATCCGAATCTCTCTCCAATCAATTTAAAAGCTCCACTTTTCATTATTGCTGCATTGGGCTCATACAAATAATTTGCTATTGTAGAACAAAACTGGGCTGTAGCTTTCAATTCGTTTTCCAACACAAATTCAAATCTCTGTAATTCATTATTTTTTAGAATATTTATAGTAGTAACGATAGGATTTTTAGAAAATTCAGGTTTTAAAATAAGTAGAATCTCCTTGCATTCATTCTCCACACTGATAACATGTATTTCTGAAGTCTTTGGTAAATCTCTCACTGCTGCAGTAATATCCATCATGGGAGAAAGTTTGATCATAACATTTTTTGCTTTTTCCAATAAAAGCTCTGATAATGAACTAACATCGGGTTCGCAGTCCGAAAGTAGGACCACTTTATTTCCTGCTTTACTTCTACGTGCCGGATCAATAAAAATCCAATCCACTGGCTCCATTTCTATCAGAAATTGTTCCGTTTCGGAATGTATTACATCAATATGTTTTTTGCCTAAAACGCTAAAATTATGTCGAGCCAATTTGCAAAGTTCTTCTTGTCGTTCAATATAAACCACTTTTTTAAAATGTTCTGACATAAAGCAACAATCAACTCCGAACCCACCGGTGAGGTCAACTAACGTATTGCCTTTGATAAGAGAAGATTTGTATTTTGCGGTTGATTCAGAGGATGATTGTTCCACAGAAAGTTGAGTCGGATATAAAATATCGTGGGTATTGTAAAATAGAGGAATTTTTAATTTTACTTTTTGTCGTCCAGAGATTTGACGAATTGCCAATTGCATATCAACCAACTGATAACGTGATGATTGAAGGGCGAGCCGATGCACATTTCCAGTTACATTATCTAAAATAAATTGTTTTGTTTCCTGATTCATTTAAATTCGAAATTTGTATCAAAAGTACGCTATTTAATTGATTCAAAAAAAAAGTGTTTGATTTATTCAAACACTTTTAAAAATTTCATAACCTTACCACATAAGAACAATACGAAAACTCATGGTGCCTGGAGGATCAGAAATAAAATCGGAATTGGTGACGAAAATATTCATACCTCCTTGAGTAAAATTATAGTCAACTGTTCTTGTCCATAAATTACTGTTAATATCTTCATAATGTCGCACATAGGGTAGCGGTTGTTGTGTATTATCAATCAAAACATAGGCATTAACGCTACCATCATTAAATACTGTTGAAGTTATTTCAGGCATTGAGAAATAACTAGAGTAATAGCGGTTTATGCCATCATCATCAAAACTTTCAACCCAATCATTTTGAGTGACAACTAAATTAATTATTTTCCAGTTAGTTCCATATCCCGCAGGACCTTCAGGCCCGATTGGTCCCTGACAGGAAACAAAAAAGACAGCCACAATAAATAACAAATAAATTTTCTTCATGGAATAAATAGTTTGTATGACTTGAATTGACTTGTATATAAGATTCTTTTCAATGATTAATATTTTACGAATATACTCGCAGTTTAAATTTCAAATTTAATTCGTTTAATATCTATAAAACGTTTTTGCAATGACAAAAGTTATGCCTGTTTTGCAATATTTATTATTAATTCTACTTTACTAAATTAGATTTTAACATAGAATCTATCTATGTCCTTTTGTCTTTTCCTATGTCTGATTTGCATGTGTTCTGTACATCT
>JAAFGX010000054.1 GCA_010365115.1 Paludibacter sp. | reverse complement strand
CAACAACGGCTAAACTTAAAAGTACTTTTTTCATCTTACTTAATTATAAAAGGTTAATTATTAATTCGGGGCAAAGATATAAATTTTTTAATAGTTAAAATATTTTTTCATAATTTTTTTGAAAAATATTTTTTTTAGCACCAAAGAACAATTTGCAATTATTGTACTACTAAATCCAAAATACTTAATAAAAATCTGACACCCCTGTTAGGGGCTTTGTTTAGGGCTATTTTTTGATTAAATCTTTCTTTGGATGAACCAGTTTCAGTTCCTCTATCAAATTTTTTGCTCCTGCATATTTGTCCATAATAAACAGAATATAGCGCACATCCACCATAATATTTCTACAAATACTGGGGTCGTAATAAATATCACTCATAGTTCCTTCCCAGACTCTATCAAAATTGAGACCTATTAAGTTGCCTTTTGCATCAATGGCGGGACTTCCTGAATTGCCTCCTGTAGTATGATTTGTGCCTATAAAGCAAACTGGCATTTTGCCATTTTCACCATAGGAGCCGTAATTTTTGGTTTTGTACAAATCAATTAATTTTGCTGGTACATCAAATTCATAATCACCAGGAATGTATTTTTCCATAACGCCGTCCAAATACGTTACAGGAGTATACAGAGTAGCGTCTTTCGGCGCATATCCTTTTACTTTTCCGTAGGTAACTCTTAAAGTGCTGTTGGCATCCGGAAAAATCCGTGCGTCTTTATTTAATTCTAATTGCGCTTTCATATAAGTTCGTTGCAAAGCGGTAATCCTCAAATTGATTTCTTCATATTTTGGATTAACGTCTTTTAGGAATTTATCAGCCATATTTTTTAGTAATTGAAAACCTTTGTCCGAATTTAAGTTGGCTAAAACCGTTTTCGAATCGCCAGAAAGCAATTCTTTTAGACTGTTATAATTGACCAATTTCGATTGTCCGTAAATTTCTGTAGCTAAATTTTTTGTATTTGTATTCGATAAATTGGTTGGTAAAAATTCTTTAGGCACTTTTGTGGCATACAAAAGAATTAATTGTTCGAAAACTTTTTCATCAACTGTTGGATTAAAATCTTTATAAAAATCGCCCAAACTAGCGATTAAATTGTTTTTTCTATCGGTGAAAGCTTGCTCTCCTTTGGTATTGTAAACTTGTTCTAACTGATATAATTTAAAACCAACGCTCAAAAGTTCTGTGTTTCTTAAAGCAACTTCCGAAAAATAATCTTTTGCCAAGGCATAAGGAGCAATTTCGGTATAATTTTTTTCAAAATCCGAAAGCAAATTACCATATTCGGCTTGCTTTCCGGCTTTCACCACTTTTTCTTGGAAAGCCATTTCTTGATTTCTTTTGATAGCTACAGCATTCGATTTTAGTAAACCTTGCGTTTCTCCAATCCATTTCTTCCAATAATTGGCAATACTGGCATATTTCGAGGCATATTGAATTTTGATGGCGTTGTCTTTTCGCATAAATCCATCGGCGACTTTCAAGGCTTGATCCCTAATTTCGATTTTTGCAGGATTCAATTCGTTGGCAATTTGTGCAATGGCAACTGCTGGCAAATACTCATTTGTTTTTCCAGGATAGCCAAAAACCAGCGTAAAATCGTCTTCTTTTACACCATCCAACGAAATGGGTAAAAAGTGTTTTGGTTTATACGGAACGTTGTCTTTTGAATAATTGGCAGGGCGATTATTTTTGTCAGCATAGATTCTAAACAATGAAAAATCTCCAGTATGTCTCGGCCAAACCCAATTATCCGTATCAGAGCCAAATTTCCCAATAGATGTTGGTGGAGCGCCTACCAAACGAACATCTTTAAAAGTTTCGGTTATGAAAAGCATATATTGATTGCCTTCATAAAAGGTTCTAATTTTATTTTCTTGCCAATTTTCCTTTGGTAATGAATTGCTCAAAACGGAGATGTTGTCTTGAATTTTCTTTTGTTTTTCAGCTTCCGAAGTCAAACTTGCAGTACCTTCCAAAACTTTTGTTGTAACATCTTCAATTCTTACGATGAAAGTCACCACTAAATTTTCATTGGGTAATTCCTCTTCCATATTGTAAGCCCAAAATCCATCGGTCAAATAATCGTGATCTACAGAGGAATGATTTTGAATCGCATCAAAACCGCAATGATGATTGGTTAAAATCAAGCCTTTTGGCGAAATAACTTCTGAAGTACAGCCGCCGTTAAAATGGGGAACGGCATCTTTTAAACTGGATTTATTCACATCATAAATGTCTTTTACGGACATTTTCATGCCTAAATTTTTCATTTCTTTTTCGTTCATTCCTTGCAACAGCGAAGGAATCCACATACCGCCTTGTTGGGCTTGAATTTGAATGACAAAGAAAAATAAGAGCAATTTTAAAATTTTCATATGTAGGTATTTATTGATTTTAAGTATAATTATTTTCACTGTTGCGAAATATGTTTCAAAATAATCGCTGTTGCGCCTTTGTTCATTTGTACAAAAGTGCTGCAAATATGGCCTTTTTCGTGTCGGATGTTATCATTTCGAATTAAATTCGAAAAAGCATCCGTTAGCTCATTTTTGTTGGAAACAGAAATGCAACCTTCTAAATTCACCAATGCTTTTGCTTCTGCAAAATGATTAAAATTTGGACCAATCACTATTGGAACACCAAAAGTAGCAGGTTCCAAAATATTATGAACGCCAGGGTTTCCAAAACCGCCACCAACATATGCAATATCGGCATAACTGTAAATTTTGGTTAAAATCCCGATGGTGTCAATGATGAAAACATCGAAATCTTGTAGAGACAGGTCGCGACCTGTCTCTACTTCAGAAAATAAAATTACTTTTTTGGTAATGGAATTTTTCAATTCTTGAATTTGCTCCATTTTAATATTGTGAGGCGCAATGATAAACTTAACCTTTTCCGAAGTTTGATTTATAAAATCCACCAGTAAGCTTTCGTCTTTTGGCCAAGAACTTCCCACGACAAGCGTTAAAGTATCGTTTTTAAAGGTTTCAATAAAATCTAAAGAATTGTCTTTTTCTAAAATAGTAGCTACTCGGTCAAAACGGGTGTCACCAGAAACCGCAACATTGGTTTTCCCTAGTTGAAATAATAATTTTTTAGAACTTTCGTTTTGCACAAAAAAGTAGGTGAATGTTTCCAATGCTTTCCTGTAAAATCCGCCGTACCATTTAAAAAATAGTTGGTTTTCCCGGAAAATTCCCGAAATCAAATACGTTGGAGTTTCCAGCTTTCGAAGTTGATTTAAGTAATTGAGCCAATATTCATATTTGATCAAAAAAGCCATTTCGGGATGAACGAGTTTAAGAAAGTGCTGCGCATTTTTTTGGGTATCCATAGGCAAATACACGGTAACATCGGCGACGGTATTGTTTTTCCGAACTTCATAACCCGAAGGCGAGAAAAAAGTAATCACGATTTTATGATTCGGAAATTTCTCTTTTATTTTTTCAATTACAGGCAAACCTTGCTCGTATTCGCCTAAGGAAGCCGCGTGAAACCAAATGGTGTTGTCCGTTTGTTTGATTTTGTCCTTTAAAATTTCCAAAACAGACTTGCGTCCATCGACAAAAAGTTGGATTTTTGGATTGAATAAAGCGATGACTTTCAGCGAAAAATTCGCAATTTGAACAATTAGGTCGTAGATAAAAAGCATATCAAAAAATTTCTGTGGCAAAAATACGTTTTCTTTTAATTATCTATAAAATCATTCTCTTAAAATCCCTATTTTTGTTGTGAATTTAAAACGGGTTAAGCTTTGCGAAAGTTTGGTGAATTTTGTTTTAAATGAACTTTAAACCAAAGATTAAAATGAAAAAATTGCAAATGGTTGACCTAAAAAGTCAATATGATAAAATTAAAGACACTGTAAACGCTTCAATCCAAGAAGTTCTCGACACCAACACTTACATTAACGGACCACAAGTTCACCAATTTCAAAAAAATCTAGAAGAATATCTCGATGTAAAACATGTAATTCCTTGTGCCAACGGAACTGATGCTTTGCAAATTGCAATGATGGGATTGGGTTTAAAGCCAGGAGATGAGGTTATCACTGCCGATTTTACCTTTGCTGCCACTGTCGAAGTGATTGCTTTGTTACAATTGACACCCGTTTTAGTCGATGTAAATATGTTTAATATGAACATTTCTATTGAAGCTATCAAAAAAGCAATTACCCCAAAAACCAAAGCCATTGTGCCTGTACATTTGTTTGGTCGTGCCGCCAATATGGAGGCAATTATGCAAATTGCCAAAGAACACAATCTTTATGTAATTGAAGATAATGCACAAGCTATTGGAGCAAATTGCAAGTTTTCTGATGGAACCAAAAAGAAAGCGGGAGTGATTGGAAACGTTGGAGCGACTTCGTTTTTTCCTTCTAAAAATTTAGGATGTTATGGCGATGGTGGAGCGATTTTCACCAATGACGATGCATTGGCACACACCATTCGTGGAATCGTAAACCACGGAATGTACGAGCGTTATCATCACGATGTGGTGGGCGTAAATTCAAGATTAGACAGTATTCAAGCGGCGGTTTTGAATGCTAAATTGCCACTGTTAGATGAATATAACAAAGCACGTCAAAATGCTGCTAGAAAATACACAGCAGCTTTTGAAGGACACAAAAATATTATTGCACCAAGTATTTGTGAGATGTGTGATTGCCACGTTTTTCATCAATATGTGCTGCGAATTTTAGACGCAGATCGTGATGCTTTGATGCAATATTTGTTGGGCAAAGGAATTCCTTGTGCGATTTATTATCCAATTCCATTGCATTCGCAAAAAGCATATTTGGATTCACGATATAAAGAAGACCATTTTCCAGTGACGAATCAATTGGTAAAAGAAGTGATTGCGTTGCCAATGCACACCGAATTGGACGATGAACAAATTAAATTCATTACAGATTCAGTTTTAGAATTTTTAAATAAATAGTTATGAAATATTTTTTAGCAGCACTTGCGGTAGTTTTGTTTCAGTTTTCAGGTTCGGCTCAAAATAGTTTCAAATCTAAAGCAGAAATAGCGATTGCAGCTCGTGTCGAAACTTTGCGAAATGCAATGATTGATGCCGATGGAAGTAAATTAAAAGCACTTACCTCTATTAATTTAAGCTATGGACATTCTAATGGAGTAGTTCAAAATCAAGCGGTTTTTATAGAGAAAATTGTCAATGGAGAATCTGATTTCGTTACGATTGAGTTTCAAAATCAAACCATAGAAATTTTGGGCGATAATGCTATTGTTCGTCATAATTTAGTCGCTCATACCAAAGATGGTGGAGTAGATAAAGATATAAAACTTGGGATTATGCTGGTTTGGAAAAAATATAAAAACAAATGGTTGTTAATTGCCAGACAGGCTTTTAAATTACCTTCATAAAATAAAAACATGAAAATACTCGTAACAGGAGGTTTAGGATTTATCGGTTCTCATACCGTGGTCGAATTGCAAAATCAAGGTTTTGAAGTGGTAATTATTGATGATCTTTCGAATTCTTCCGAAGATGTTTTGAAAGGAATTGTTGCTATTACGAACAAGAAACCCTTTTTCGAAAAATTGGATTTGCGGGAGAAAGGAAAAGTGCAGGAATTTTTCAAAAAGCATCAAGATATTTCGGGGGTAATTCATTTTGCGGCTTCTAAAGCGGTTGGTGAAAGCGTTGGAAATCCGTTGTTGTATTATGAAAACAATCTCAACAGTTTGGTTTATTTGCTTCAAGAATTGCAAAAATTACCAGAATCCAACTTCATTTTTAGTTCGTCTTGCACAGTTTACGGTCAAGCCGAAAAAATGCCGATTACCGAAGATGCTTCTATCCAACCCGCCATGTCACCTTACGGAAATACCAAGCAAATTGGCGAAGAAATTATAACAGATACTGCCAAAGTAACCAATATCAACGCGATTTTGTTGCGCTATTTCAACCCGATTGGAGCGCATCCTTCCGCTGAAATTGGTGAATTGCCTTTGGGTGTTCCGCAAAATTTAGTGCCATTTATTACCCAAACAGGATTGGGTTTACGGAAAGAATTGTCGGTTTACGGCGACGATTATCCAACGCCAGACGGAACAGCGGTGCGCGATTATATTCATGTAGTCGATTTGGCGAAAGCCCACGTCATTGCTATGAAACGTTTGCTGGATAAAAAGAATTTGGATAAGGTCGAGATTTTCAATCTGGGAACAGGAACAGGAAGTTCAGTTTTGGAAGTGATTCATTCTTTCGAGAAAGTAAGCGGACAAAAACTACCTTATAAAATTGTAGCTAGAAGAGAAGGCGATATCACTGCGGCTTACGCCAATACGGATAAAGCGAATAATGTTCTCGGTTGGAAAGCAGTATCTACATTAGATGAAGCGATGGAAAGCGCTTGGAAATGGGAACAGAAGGTTAGGAGTTAGTAATCAGTGTTCAGTCCCGAAGCTTCGGGATGAGTGTTCAGTTAGCAGAAATCCTAAATTATCGAGATTATAATTAATATAATTAAATTCATTAATGGAGTACATAAAAAAAGCTATTTCGAATAAGAAACTATTAATTGCTTTTATCAGTTTACTAATATTAAACTCACTTTGTATAATTGTTTTGACAAGTAAAAATGGGGCTTATAATTTAGATGGTTCATACAGTGAGGCTAATAGTTCAGGATTGATTATTATGGCTTTGGTGGGTGTTGTTATTTCAATACCATTAGTAATTTCATTATTGTCTGCGTTCATTGCAATTTTCGTTAATAAGCAACAATCGTATGGAAAAAGATTTGTGAGAACTTTTTTATTTGTAATCTCTATTGCTTATTCAATTACCTTTGTACGCTTTCTATATAATATAATTCTAAATAATTAGTTGTAAATTCGTTACATAAAATAAAAATTATGAATTCCAAAAAAGCAAACCCGAAAATAACCAAAATGGAAGAACCTGCCGTGGTTTACGAGTCATCTAAATCGAAATTTAAAGGGATTGATAGGGCGACTTTCGATTTTGATAAAGAATTTAAAAATGGATTAACGCCAGAAGAATTCAAGGCTGAAATGCATAAAAGAATAAAAGCATATCCTTGGAAAAAGTAATTTTCAACAATAGCGTTTTAAATTATTTAGACGAATTAGTTTATACGCTTTTCAAGGAAGAGTATTTTAGTTATGCTGAAAATGCTCAACTTTATGTTGATAAAATTGTAGATTTTATTACCTTGGAAATGACTAGTTTTCCGCCTAAAAGAACTCCACAAAAACTTCAATATCTAGGCTCCAACTATATTTTTTATAAATCTAATTCTCGAACAACTTGGTTTGTCTTTTTCGAAAAGCAAGTTGATAACTATTTGATTACAGGAATCCTCAATAATCATTGTGAGGAAGCGAAGGAGCTTTGAAAAAAATCCCCACAAACATAAGTCTATGAGGATTCTGTTTATAAACACACTGATCACTAAAAACTGACCACTGAATACTAATTTAAGCATTAGCCGTCACTGCTTCTCTATCAATTTTTCCAATTAATCCAGATAATACTTTTCCTGGACCCACTTCTGTAAACAAAGTCGCACCATCGGTGACCATTTGTTGCACAGATTGTGCCCATTTTACTGGCGCAGTCAATTGGATAATTAAGTTTTTCTTGATTTCGTTAGCCTCATAAACGGCAGCTGCTGTAACGTTTTGATACACAGGGCAAATCGGAGTAGAAAATGTAGTTGTTTCAATGGCTGCGGCCAATTCCTCTCTTGCTGGTTCCATCATTGGAGAGTGGAAACCACCACCAACAGGTAAAATTAAAGCTCTTTTTGCACCCGCGACTTTCATTGCTTCACAGGCTTTTTCTACGGCAGAAGTTTCTCCCGAAATTACTAATTGTCCTGGACAATTGTAATTAGCTGCAACCACGATTCCATCTATTGAAGCGCAAACTTCTTCAACAATATTGTCGGACAATCCTAAAACTGCTGCCATTGTTGAGGGTTGGATTTCGCAGGCTTTTTGCATTGCTAAGGCACGTTGCGAAACTAATTTTAATCCGTCTTCAAAGGACAAAACACCATTGGCAACCAAAGCAGAGAATTCGCCCAAAGAATGTCCTGCGACCATTTCAGGTTTAAAATCTTCCAAGGTTTTGGCTAAAATTACCGAATGCAAAAAAATGGCTGGTTGGGTGACTTTGGTTTCTTTCAGTTCTTCGGCTGTGCCCTCGAACATAATGTCGGTGATACGGAAACCTAGAATTTCATTAGCTTTTTCGAATAAATCTTTGGCTAAAGCCGAGTTTTCATATAAGTCTTTGCCCATTCCGATGAATTGTGCGCCTTGACCTGGAAATACGTATGCTTTCATATTTTTAATTTAAATATTTAGTTCTAAAATTGAAATTAATTTCAATTGCGGTGCAAAAATACTAAAATTTTTAGGAGAACCAATTTTTTGCTTTTTGAGAACTATTGCTGTGGTCACATTACAACCTTTTTGTTGATTTAAAAGGGATTTGATAAGATTCCCCTTTAAAAGTTATCATGTTGTATATTTGGAAATGTATTATTAGAAACCATAGTTCTTTCGTTTTCTTTCGTCATATTTTTTTAAAAAGAATAGACCAAAACCGATTTATTCGCGTTAGTTGGTTAATTTGGCTTCATTGTTGTAATTTAATTATGATGCTTCGCGGAGGTTCAGTGGAATCTTTTCAACAACTAAAAAAGTTATTTATTTGTGTTATAATTAAAGAAGATTTATGAAAGTATCCGTTACTCGCAAAAATGTTAAGTTTTTACCTGATTCTAGTAGAGTTGTCGCTAGATATTTTAATAGTGGAGATCAACGCTCTAAAGATTTGATTGCTCGCATTTTAGCAATGAATAATAGCGAAGTTACGCTTACATTGGAGCAAATAAACAGGGGTTTTGCAAGAAGACATAGAAATATTTCAGCTATATTTTACAAACATTATGAAAATATTCGAGGACTAATTGCCGAAATGCAGATAAACGAAGCGGAAATATCTGAAGACAGAAAAATGCTCATAGGTGCGTATCTTACTATGGAATATTCCATCGAATCGTCGGCGTTTTTTAATCCTTCGATGATAGAAGATTTTGATCAATCGAGTTTAGAAAAAGGAGAAAAAAGGGTAGTTATTTCATTTCGTGCCACTGGTGAAGGTCACGTTTCTTCGATCGTATTTAGGAGATGCATTATCGATAAAGATAATAATTTGAGGATGATGCGCATTGGCGATGATATTGAAAAAGCGGAAGTTTTGCACAAAATGATGTTTAACAAAAAAAGAATTATTTCTAAATTGGCCGAAATGCACACTTTGGATATTTATTCTGCTATTTTGTTAGATTTACCAGACGTGTTCGAATATTCAGCGTTTAAAACGGCTTTAACGCTAGAACTAGCTGATCCCACCATTAGCAAAGAAAAAAAAGAAGCCTTTGATGAAGTAATCTGGTTAATGGACTCTTTTTATGACATTCAGTTTAAGCTTGATTCCGATATTTCTGAGCGCGTTATATTTCCAATATTGGAAACCGAAAGTCGCGGAATTGAAGATGCCCGTTTTGTTCGTTTTGTTGACGACGATGGTTCCGAGAGCGTGATGGGAACCTATACTGCCTATAATGGAAATTCGATACTATCCAAATTAATTACTACTGAAGATTTCTATACGTTTCGCATTATGCCTTTGTATGGCGATGGCTCGCTAGGAAAAGGGATGGCCTTGTTTCCAAAAAAAATAAACGGTAAATATGCTATGTTGGGTCGAGTAGATGGCGTCAATAATTATCTAATGTATTCTTTACGGCGCAACGAATGGAAAAACCCACAACTTATTCAAAGACCCGAATATCCTTGGGAATATACGCAAATTGGAAATTGTGGATCGCCTTTGTGGACCGAGGAAGGTTGGCTCGTTATTACCCACGGAGTCGGGGCAATGAGGCGATATTGTTTAGGAGCTTCCTTGTTTGATTTGGATGACCCTTCCAAAGAAATTGGAAGACTTCCCGAACCTTTGCTTACTCCTTTAGAAGAGGAGCGCGAAGGATA
Source organism: Paludibacter sp. (assembly GCA_010365115.1). GTDB lineage: Bacteria > Bacteroidota > Bacteroidia > Bacteroidales > Paludibacteraceae > Paludibacter. Next base: position 16,344 of record JAAFGX010000054.1, on the reverse strand, counting down.
TGTGCCCAATGTTGTTTATTCCTGCGGATCGATAATACACAATAAGAGTTTGATATTGCCTTATGCAGTGTCAGATTATTCTTCTAGTTACGCTGTAGTGGATCTAAAAGAATTACTTGATGCGCTGAAAAATAGTAAAACGCTTAAATTATGATAATCCAATAATTATAGCTTACGGCTAATGAGATAAAAAAAATCTGTGTTGCTTAAAGTACATCTCTGAATTCGGGAGTTTTATCGAATATATTTTTGGCAAAAGAACAAAGCGGAATGATTTTGATATTTTTTTCTCTGGCAAACTCGACTGCTTTGGCTACCATTTTTTTACCGTAGCCTTTGCCTTTATTCTCCGGATTGACTTCGGTGTGGTCAATGATAATTTGGTCATTGCCCGCAAAAACAAAAGTCATTTTGCCTACTTGTTTTGCGTCAACCGATATATAAAATATGCCTTTTGTTTCATTTAATTCTAATCCTATTAATTCTTCCATTTTTTTAAATTTATAGTGTCATTTCATTGGAACTTCCATTAATAAAAATTCGGTATCAGAAGTAGCTTTGATTTCGACGGTGTTAAAATCCCAAATTCCGAAACCATCCCGAGTGTTTAATTCTTGTTCATCAATGGAAATGCTGCCTTTCAAAACAAAAACATACAAACCATTGCCTTCTTTCTTTAATTGGTAAGTTGCTGTGACCCCTTTGTCAAATTGACCCAAGTGAAACCAAGCATCTTGATAAATCCAAACGCCCTCGTCTTCTGAATTTGGAGACAAAATTTGCTGTAGTTTGTTTTTTCTGTCCGCTGGATTTAAAGTAATTTGGTCGTAACGAGGAGTTCTATTTTGTTGGTTTGGAATGATCCAAATTTGCAAAAATTTAACTTGAGAATCTTTGTTTTTGTTGTGCTCACTATGCTGAATTCCTGTTCCAGCACTCATTACCTGAATATCGCCGTTTCTTATTATGGTTTTGTTTCCCATACTGTCTTGGTGTTCCAAATCGCCTTTCAAAGGAATGGAAATAATTTCCATATTTTGATGTGGATGCGTTCCAAAACCCATTCCTGGAGCAACAGTGTCGTCATTTAAAACTCTTAAAACTCCAAAATTCATTCTTTCAGCATTGTAATAGTTCGAAAAGCTAAAAGTATGATGGCTATTTAACCAACCTAAATCAGCAATTCCTCTAGTATCGGCTTGGTGTAAAACTGTATTTTTCATAATTGTTGATGTTGATGGTTATTTGATAAAGCAAAGTTACCACTAAGGTAGCTGTTTTTTCGATTTGCTACAATTTAGTTAGCTTATTTGCGTGAGGGATAGTAGCGGCATCCTTTTGTGCAGCGGAGCGGAACAAAAGATAGAGCGAATAGCCCGACCCTCGTGGTCACGCCAAAAAAAAGCCCCAAGAATTCTTGAGGCTGTGTATTTTATGCAGTAATTAATTATGCTACGGCTTCTTTTATTCTTCTTAATGCTTCAGTCAATAAATCTTCGCTGGTGGCATAAGAAAAACGGATACAATCTGGGTTTCCAAAAGCGTCACCGGTTACGGTTGCCACATTGGCTTCGCCCAGAAGATACATTGAAAAATCGTTGGCATCTTTGATGAATGTTCCTTTTAATGTTTTTCCGAAGAAAGAAGAAACGTCTGGAAACACATAAAATGCGCCTTCAGGAACGTTAATTTTTATTCCGGGAATATCTTGAAGCAATCCTACAACCAAATCTCTACGGCTTTTGAAAGCGGCCACCATTTCGTGAAGTACGCTTGGATCAGCATCTACAGCAGTAATTGTTGCGCGTTGCGCGATCGAATTTGCTCCTGAAGTTACTTGTCCTTGTATTTTTGTACAGGCTTTTGCAATGAATTCTGGTCCGCCAAGATATCCAATTCTCCATCCTGTCATGGCGAAAGCTTTCGCCACTCCGTTTACAGTTATGGTCTTTTCCAACATTCCAGGAATAGAAGCAATGCTGCAAAAAGTTCCTGAGAAATTGATGTGTTCGTAGATTTCGTCGGCAACAACGTAAACGTGTGGGTATTTTTCCAGAACTTTGGCCAAAGCCGTTAATTCTTCTCTATTATACACAGATCCACTTGGATTACAAGGAGAACTGAACCACATCATTTTTGTTTTTGGTGTGATAGCAGCTTCTAATTGTTCTGGCGTGATTTTGAAATCACTTTCTATTGAGGTTGGAACTTCGACAGGAACTCCTCCTGATAATTTTACGATTTCGAAATAAGAAACCCAGTATGGTGCTGGTAAAATCACTTCATCGCCGTCGTTTAACATTACTTGTGCAATGTTGTACAACGATTGTTTTGCTCCGGTTGAAACTACGATTTGTGATGGTTTGTAATCCAAGTCGTTGTCTCTTTTGAATTTTCGGCAAATGGCTTCTTTCAAATCTGCATAACCTTCTACTGGAGAATAGGTGCTGTAGTTTTCGTCGATGGCTTTTTTGGCAGCTTCTTTTACGAAATCTGGCGTATTGAAATCGGGTTCTCCCAAACTTAAACTGATGATATCTTTTCCTTGTGATTTTAATTCTCTGGCTAATGCAGCCATTGCTAATGTTTGTGAAGTAGCTAGATTGTTGATTCTGTCTGAAAGCGGATTGTTCATTAATTTGTTTTTTTTTGGTTTATAAAGTTGGTTGTATTTTTTTAATTATTGAAAGCGGGTTTCATTCCCAGTTCTTTCAAATGTTTGAAATGAGCGAAAACGGCACTTCTAAAAGTTTTGTATTCATAATAAGGCAAATTGCATTCGTGAGCTGTTTCCTTTACGATTTTGGAGATTTTACCATAATGAACGTGGCTAATATTCGGGAAAATATGGTGTTCGATTTGGTGATTTAAACCTCCGGTGTACCAATTTATCATCCAGTTTTTTGGAGCAAAATTAGTGGTGGTGAACAATTGGTGAATCGCCCAAGTATTTTCGATTTCTCCGTTTTCATTTGGAAGCGGATTTGTGGTCTCTTTTACAACGTGAGCCAATTGAAAAACAACACTCAAGATAAGTCCAGCGGTATAATGCATCACGAAAAAGCCCACAAGAACTTTCCACCAAGTGATACCTAAAAGCATTGGCAATACAATCCAAATGGTGAAATAAATGGCTTTTGTGATTAATAAAGTGGTCCATAGAATTTTTGAACTTTTGGCTTCGCCGTAAGATAATTTTCTTTTCAAATAGCTTCTCATCTGTCTAAAATCGGTGGTAATGGCCCAATTGAAAGTCAATAATCCGTACAAAAACACGGAATAATACTGTTGAAAACGGTGAAAACTATACCATTTCGCATCTTTGGTAAAACGGATTACCCTTCCGGCATCAAGATCTTCATCGTGACCGGGAATATTGGTGTAAGTATGATGCAGCACATTGTGTTGCACTTGCCAGTTGTATACATTTCCAGCTAAAATATAAATACTTCCTCCCATAAATTTGTTGATCCAATTGATGTTGGAATACGAACCGTGATTTCCATCGTGCATTACGTTCATTCCCACTCCTGCCATTCCAATTCCCATGACAATTGCCAATAACAAATGCGCCCAAAAAGGCAAGTCAAGCAGTAAAATTAAAAAATAAGGTGCAAGGAAAACCGCAAACATAATTATGGTTTTAACATACAGTTTCCAATTGCCCGTTTTGGAGATGTTATTTTCCTTGAAGTAATTGTTTACGCGAGAGTTAAGTGTTCTAAAAAACTTTAGATTGTCTTGTTTCGCGAATATTGGAGTGCTGTCGTTCATCTTAATTTTGAATAAGTTGCAAAGGTAATTATTAAAAAATCTCAATATGCAAAATTGCGTTAAATATTCAAAACTAAAAACTGTACTTTTGTTAAAATTTTAAAAGATGGACGAGATTCTAAAGTATTTTCCCAATATAACTGAGATTCAAAAAGAGCAATTTGCAAAACTAGATTTTTTATACCACGACTGGAACGCTAAAATCAATGTCATTTCTCGAAAAGATATCGACGAATTGTACACCAAACATATTTTGCATTCCTTGGGAATTGCCAAAGTTATCAAATTCGAACCCGGAACATATGTTCTCGATGTAGGAACTGGCGGAGGTTTTCCAGGAATTCCCTTGGCCATTCTTTTTCCCGAAACGCGTTTTTATTTGATTGACGTGATTGCCAAAAAAATAAAAGTTGTTCAGGCTGTCGCCGAAGCCTTGGAGCTCAAAAACGTGAAAGCCGAACAAATGCGTGCCGAATTGGTAAAAGGCGATTTCGATTTTATCGTCAGTCGCGCTGTGACCAATATGCCCGATTTTGTTTCTTGGGTGAAAGATAAAATCAAAAAGAAAAGCAAACACGAACTGAGAAATGGAATTCTTTATCTAAAAGGCGGCGACTTAACTGAAGAATTAAAGGCTTTCCCAAAAGCAACCGAATATAATTTATCCGATTTCTTCGAAGATGAGTTTTTTGAAACTAAGAAAGTCGTTCATTTGCCGTTGAAGTTTTCGAATTAATAAATAAAACAAACCCCACAAAAACTCAAAAACATCTGAATTCTTGTGGGGTTTTACATTTCGTATTTCGTACTTCTAACCTCGTACCTTAAAAACTATTCTCCCAAAAACGGGTATCTATAATCTTCTGGCGTTACAAACGTTTCTTTGATAGTTCTTGGCGAAGCCCAACGCAATAAGTTCAAGGCTGAACCCGCTTTGTCATTGGTTCCAGAAGCTCTTGCACCACCAAAAGGTTGCATTCCCACAACGGCTCCAGTTGGTTTATCGTTGATGTAGAAATTTCCGGCAGCATTTTGCAAAGCAATAGTTGCTTGTTCAATTGCATAACGATCTTGACTGAAAACAGCTCCTGTCAAAGCGTATGGTGAAGTTGCGTCGACTAGTTTTAAAGTTTCTTCCCATTGGGCATCTTCATAAACAAAAATCGTCATTATTGGGCCAAATAATTCGGTTTCCATTGTGGAATAATGTGGATTCGTGGTTACGATTATGGTTGGTTCAATAAAATATCCAACAGATTTATCATAATTTCCACCAACGATAATTTCCGCATCCGAATCTTTTTTGGCTTGGTCAATATAACTTGCTAATTTATCGAAAGAACTTTCGTGAATTACGGCGGTAATAAAATTACCAAAATCTTGAGGCGAACCCATTTTCATTGATTTCACATCGGTAATCAATTGTTTTTTGAGTTCTGGCCACATACTTTGAGGTATATAAGCTCTTGAAGCGGCGGAACATTTTTGTCCTTGAAATTCGAAAGCACCACGAACAATTCCGGTAGCAACTTGTTTTACATTCGCACTCGGATGTGCTACAACAAAATCTTTTCCGCCCGTTTCACCAACGATTCTTGGATAGGTTTTATAAATATGAATGTTGGTTCCAATTTTTGCCCAAATACTTTGAAAGACATTGGTAGAACCTGTAAAGTGAATTCCGGCAAAGTCTGGACTTGCCAAAACAGTATCCGTAATCATTTGCGCATCGCCAAAAACTACGTTGATAACGCCATCAGGAAGGCCTGCTTCTTTGAAAACATCGATAATGATTTTTGCAGAAAAAACTTGTACAAAACTTGGTTTCCAGATTACAACATTTCCCATCATAGCAGCACTTGCCGGAAGATTACCTGCAATGGCCGTAAAGTTGAAAGGAGTCACAGCATACACAAAACCTTCGAGTGGACGATATTCCAATCGGTTCCACATATCGGAATTGGATTTGGGTTGATCGTTGTAGATTTGAGTCATAAACTCCACATTGAAACGTAAAAAATCGATGAGTTCACAAGCAGCATCAATCTCAGCTTGAAAAATATTTTTAGATTGGCCAATCATTGTGGCAGCATTTATCTTTGCTCTGTAAGGTCCCGCAATTAGTTCGGCGGCTTTTAGGAAAATGGCTGCGCGTTGTTCCCACGCCATATTGGCCCATTTAGTTTTGGCTTCCAAGGCATTGGTAATGGCTTTTTCGATATGGACTTTTTCGGCAAGGTGATAGGTTCCCACGATGTGTTTGTGGTCGTGTGGCGCAGTCATATTGCGGGTTTTTCCAGTTCTGATTTCTTCGCTTCCAATATATAAAGGAACGTCGATTTTAGAATCCCACATTTGTTTGTAAGCAGCTAGAACGGCAGCTTTTTCCGGAGAATTTGGCGCATACGATTTAACGGGTTCGTTTACGGCTTTTGGCACATTGAAAAATCCTTTAAGCATAGTTGTAGTAATTTGAGAATTTGAAAAATTTTCACAAAAGTACGAAGGAATGTTTTAAAATCTTGTAATTATTGGTTTAAATCTGATGATTCTATTTTGGATTTAGCCCAGATCGAAATGAAAACCCCGGAGTGAAAAAAGCTATTTTTTCTTGTAATTGTAGAGCGACCAAAGGAAGCTCCTGCAATTGCTTTAGAAAAAAAGATTTTTGAACGAGGAGTTGAAATGCAGAGCTGGAAACAGCTCCATAATTTAATTCAAAGCAAATGGAGCACACATTCTAAAGGTAGGGACAAAAACTTTGAAGTTTTTTGCTGTGGTGAAATTAATCATATTAAAGTAACCTTTCATTGCTCCGTAAGGAGAAGCTAAAAGGCAACCCGAGTTGTATTTGTGCAATTCGCCTGGTTTTACAACTGGTTTTTTGCCAATTACACCTTCGCCATCAACGACTTCTATGTTATTTAAAGCGTCGAAAATTTCCCAATGACGCGAGATTAATTGCACGGAATCCTTGCTGTGGTTTTCGATAGTAATTTCATAGCTAAAGGCAAAATGAATCTTATAGTTTTTGAAGTAAGTGCCTTCAAAACTAGTTAAAACGGATATTTTTATGCCTCTTGTGATTTGAGAAACCATATTAAAGTATTACAAATGAGTTTAATAAAAGCAAAATTACAAAAAAAAGAGTTAGTTGTGGTGTTTTCTAAATGTTTTTTAATCAGTAGTTACATTTGAATTTGCGGTTGCTTTGCCAATGACTCTCTCGTACCGGTCATTGTTTTGGCGGTAATAGACTAATAGGGTGTATTCGTTTTCAGTTTGCCAAAAATTGCCATCAATGGCATTTTCACCATCAATATTTCCTTTGTCGTCAGCGATTTGATACTGAAAATTCGTAAATCCTTGTTTGATGAGAATGGCTTTTTCGTAAATGTTTTTGGTGGCGTTGAAATCCATTTTGTATTCGGGCGATAGGCTGTAATTATTGAACATGCCGGTAATATAAATGCCTTTGTTTTTCCTAAAAGTGGGAGCCGAAAGGCTGAAATAAACCCAAGCATAATCGGCTTCAATTTCGTTTTTGGTTGCGCCAATGTTGCGAACTACAAAATTTCCATTGACATCTTGAGTTGTGGAATACGGAAAATTTGCTCGTGCATTATTGGTATATAAATTGGAATTATATATTCCTTTGCTCGAATCGATTCGAGAGATATTGTTGCCAGCAGCTCGGATATCACTATTGTCAAAATACAAGAATTCGTTTCCTGCCCAAAATTGAGTTTGGGTGTCGTACTTATAAATTAAATCATTGCCAATGGTGTATTGCGGCACTATATTTTTGATGGCACTATTCAATTGTCCGTTTTGAAACAAGATTATTTTTATGTTTTTCAAAGGATTTTGAAAATTGATTAGTTGCGATTTAATTGAAAACTCAACATTGTGTTTGTACTCTAAATAGTTTGCTGTTCTAGCTCGTTTTATTTGCATTGGAACAGTAACAAGATCTTCATAAACGATGAATTTTCTAGAAAAAAGGACCTCTCTGCTTTCGTCTAAAATTTTTAGGATATAATTTCCGCTGATGCGCAATTGCATATATTGGTTAGGAATGGGCAATTTATAATGCGAATAAATTTGTAAAGCATTGATGGAGTTTTCATATTCTTGAATTCGTTGTCCGTCGAAACCTGACATATATTCGGTTTTTGGAATATCTGTGGGATTCCAGTCGTAGTCGCAATGCACAATTTCGAAGTAATAATTCGCTTCATTTCCATATAAATCGTCAAATTGAAATTGAAAACCATCGCCCAATTTAAAAATTGGAATTACATTTTGGTTGCTTTGAACAAAAGATACGGTTTTGATATTATAAGGAGGAATGATTTCGGTTTCGGTTTGCGCAACAGCCGAAGTGAGAATAAAAATCAAGGCTATTTTTTGAAAGAATGCTTTAAACATAGTGTCATGTAATTGGTAAATTGTAAATATAACGAAATATACCTCAATATTATTGGAACTTTTTTTGAGAACCTCAAAAGCTTATTTCTTTTGCTTTTGATAATAAAATGCAGGAAGAAATAATAGTAAAAAAATAGGTTGAATAAGAAATCTTCTGGTATAAAATATGCCCATTTTGTTGGTTTCGCCAGTATAAAAAAGAACAAAAAAGAAAGCTATGATGAGAATTATAAAAAACAGTAAATACAATACGGAAGCAAATTTAACAGCATCAATATCTTTGAACAAAACGTAAATTATGGCTAATGAAAGCGCTGCATTTAGAAAATATCTGAAAAATAATCCAAAAAACAATTGAAGATTATCGATTTCAGGCAAAGGTAAATTGTAATAATCCGATTTGAAATAATCCAAAAATGGATCGTAAAACAAACTGTCTTCGTACGCTCGAATGAGAACCAAGCCGAGTATAAGTGCCATTGCCAGTGCAATTCTTACTTTATGATGGAGTAGTTTTTGTAGCATATTTTGAAAATTTATTGACCCAAATAACCCATAACATAAAAACAACTCCGTAAATAAATAACGGAAATAATACGCCGTGCAAAAAGTGTTCTTGCGCTGGATAATAATATAATAAAACGCACAGAAGTGCAATTCTTGCCACATTCAGGATATGAATAAGTAAGCTGCCGCCAAGAATGAACAGAATCGTTGGTTTTATTTTTCCCGAAAAAGCAATTACAAACGAAACAAACAAAATCACCACGCTCAAGGCATTACAGCCTTCGATAATTCGCGCTATGGGTTTTTGATTGTAATACAAATTCACTCCGGATTCTTTTAGGTTTGGAGCCGTTTTGGCATCGCAATTAAAAAAAAGCATCACATCTTTGGTTTGTTTTGCCACTAATTGCGTGAAACCATCCACCTCTAATTTTTTGACATCAAATTGGTTGAGATAGCTTTGATAAATGAATGTCAAAAGCAAATAAGTCAATAAAAACTTACCCAAAAACAGTAAAAATGGTTTGTAAAGAATAAAATATTTTTTCAAAATTGAATTTTTAACAAATTTATATAAAAATAGAAAGTGACATTTAAATACTTTTACAAAAAATATAAATATGACTTTCGAAGAATTAAAACCAAAAGTAACCGAAATTACTTCAAATTCCACCATTTCTAGAGAAGAAAAACTATTAAGAATTTGCCAACTTCTCAGCGACTCTATTGCGTATTACAATTGGGTTGGTTTTTATTTTGCCAATCACGAGACTAAAACCCTGCATCTTGGGCCTTATATTGGAGCCGAAACAGACCATACGGTAATCCCTTTTGGAAAAGGAATTTGTGGGCAGGTGGCGGTTTCCAATGCTAATTTTGTAGTTCCAGATGTCGCGGCGCAAGATAATTATATTGCTTGCAGTTTTACCGTAAAGTCAGAAATAGTCGTTCCACTTTTTGTACATGGCGAAAATATTGGGCAAATCGATATTGATAGCCACGTGGTCGATCCTTTTACTGAAGAAGACGAAAGATTTTTGGAATTTGTGAATGGAGAAATTGCGAAGTTGTATTAATTTATTTACATTCGTTGTAAATATTTAACTTTTATGAAATCTATCCTCTTTTCTTTAGTATTTCTTTTTATTCCAAAATTTTGTGTTTCCCAACTTTCTGCTAATGACGATGCTGTATACCTAGATTCCTTAAATAATATGGGTACGGCAGAAAATTATAAGTATATCCGAATCATCAAGGACTATAAAATTCCAAATAAGGAGCCCTACCAAGTTAAAGTTTTTTATAAATCTGGAAAAATAGCGATGGCAGGTGCTACATCAACTAGAATTGGAATCACTAAAACAGGAACGTTTTTGTATTTTCATGAAAATGGTAAAAGAAAATCTATTTTAAATTATGAAAAAGACAAGCAAGTTGGAGCTTATTTTGAATTTCATGAAAATGGAAATAAGAAACTTGAGGGAGAATGGATTGATGATAATAAAACAGTAATACCAAATATTAAAGTGAAAAATTGTTGGAATGAAGATGGTATTCAAACTGTAAAAGAGGGAAGTGGCTTTTTTGAAGAAATTTATTTTCAAGGGAGTTTGCCCTATAGAAATAATGTAAATGGTTTTGGCAAAGGAAAAATAGTAAATAATTTAAAAGATAGTATTTGGTCAGGTTTGAACAAGAAAACCAAAATCAGTTATATTGAAAACTATAAAAACGGAGAATTAATTTCGGGAGTTAGTATTGATTCCAATAAAGTGGAACACAAATACAGTGTAACTGAAATTCGCCCTATCCCAAAAAAAGGAATGGATAATTTCAATAGGCATATTGCGAAAACATTTCGATGTCCAAATGTAGAAGGGCTTAGGGGTAAAATTTATGTAACATTTGTAGTTGAAACAGATGGTAGTATTACTGATGTTAAAGTATTGAGAGATATAGGTTATGGCACTGGAGCCGAAGCAATTCGAGCAGTAACCTCATACGAAGGCTGGATTCCAGGAGAACAAAGAGGAATAAAAGTACGTTGTAAATTTTCCTTACCAATATCCGTTCAAACGACTCGATGAAAAACTATTCTGTTTCGAATTAATTTCCCCTACTCATTGCAAATCAAAAAATAAAAACTACCTTTGCAGCCGTCTTGCAATAGATGCAGGATATACATAATAATCATTTAAATAATATTGGAATGTACTTAACTAAAGAAGTTAAAGAAGAAATCTTCGCTAAACACGGAGAAAAAACAAACACAGGAAAGTCAGAAGCTCAAATCGCTTTATTTACTTTCAGAATTAGCCACTTGACTGAGCACTTGAAAAAAAATCGTCACGATTATAACACTGAGCGTTCACTAGTTTTGCTGGTAGGTAAAAGAAGATCTTTGTTGGATTACTTGAAGAAAACAGAAATCAACAGATATCGTGAGATTATCAAAGAATTGAATATCAGAAAATAATCAATACTAAAGAGGTGCGAAAGTGCCTCTTTTTGTTTTTAAACGTTTTTTTACTAAAAAAGTTTGGTTTTTCATTGGAACGCAACAACTACAACAACACAACTATTCTGCTGACAGGCAGAGAAACCAATGTAAAATTAAAAAAGGAAAAATTATGATTCCACAATTATTTGTAGAAAGCATCGATTTAGGAGATGGGAGAACTATCACAATCGAAACAGGGCGGTTAGCGAAACAGGCTGATGGTGCTGTAGTAGTAAGAATTGGAAAAACTGTTATTTTAGGAACAGTTGTTTCCTCAAGAAAAGCAAGTCCGGGTATCGACTTTTTACCCCTTACGGTAGATTATCGTGAAAAATTTGCAGCCGCAGGTCGTTTTCCTGGAGGTTTCTTCAAAAGAGAAGCGCGTCCAAGCGACAACGAAGTGTTGACAATGCGTTTAGTAGATCGCGTTTTACGTCCACTTTTTCCAGACGATTATCACGCAGAAGTTCAGGTAATGATTCAATTAATGTCTTATGATGAAGATGTAATGCCAGATGCATTAGCAGGTTTGGCAGCATCAGCAGCTTTAGCCTTATCTGACATTCCTTTCCAAACTTTAATCTCTGAAGCGAGAGTGGGTCGTATAGATGGTAAATTTATCATCAATCCAAGTCGTGCACAATTAGAATTATCAGATATTGATATGATGATTGGAGCTTCCACGGATTCGATCGCAATGGTAGAAGGAGAAATGAAAGAAATTTCAGAAGCAGAAATGCTGGAAGCCATCAAATTTGCTCACGAGCACATCAAAAATCAAATTGCAGCACAAGAAAGATTGGCAGCAGTATTTGGAAAAAAAGAAGTTCGTACTTACGAAACTGAAAAAACAGATGAAGCTATTTATGCTAAAGTAAAAGCTGCAGCTTATGATAAAATTTATGCCATTGCAAGCAAGGGTTCTTCTAAACAAGAACGTACCGCTTCATTTGCAGAAGTAAAAGAAGAAGTAAAAGCCTTATTTACAGAAGAAGAATTAGCCATTGATGGCGATTTAGTTTCTAAATACTTTTATAAAACTAACAAAGAAGCGGTTCGTAATGTAACCCTAGATTTAGGAACACGTTTAGACGGAAGAAAAACTACCGAAATCAGACCAATCTGGTGTGAAGTAGATTATTTACCTTCTGTTCACGGATCTGCATTGTTTACTCGTGGAGAAACTCAAGCATTGGCAACAGCCACTTTAGGAACTTCTAGAGAAGCAAACCAAATTGACTCTCCGTCTGAACAAGGGGAAGAAAGATTCTATTTGCATTATAATTTCCCGCCTTTCTCAACTGGTGAAGCTCGTCCATTAAGAGGAACGTCAAGAAGAGAAGTAGGTCACGGAAACTTGGCGCAAAGAGCTTTGAAAAATATGATTCCTGCTGATTGTCCTTATACAATTCGTGTCGTTTCTGAAGTATTAGAATCTAATGGTTCGTCTTCAATGGCTACAGTTTGTGCTGGAACATTATCATTAATGGATGCTGGAATTCAAATGATTCGTCCTGTTTCTGGAATTGCAATGGGATTGATTACTGACGGTGATCGTTTTGCAGTTTTATCAGATATTTTAGGTGATGAAGATCACTTGGGAGATATGGACTTTAAAGTAACTGGAACTTCGGAAGGAATTACAGCCTGTCAAATGGACATTAAAATTGACGGATTGAAATACGAAATTATGGAAGCGGCTTTGGCTCAAGCTAGAGACGGTCGTTTGCATATTCTTGGAATTCTAACCGATACTTTAGCAGCGCCAAAAGCAGATGTTAAAACGTATGCTCCAAAAATTATTACAAGAACCATTCCTGGTCAATTCATTGGAGCTTTAATTGGTCCTGGTGGAAAAGTAATTCAAGAATTACAAAAAGCTACTGGAACGACAATCGTTATTAATGAAGTTGATGAGCAAGGAGTTATCGAAATTCTTGGAACTGATCCTGCTGGAATTGAAGCTGTTTTAGCTAAAATCCAATCGATCACTTTCAAACCACAAATGGGCGAAGCTTATGATGTGAAAGTAATCAAAATGCTTGATTTTGGTGCAGTTGTCGAATATTTGGCAGCTCCTGGAAACGAAGTATTGCTTCACGTATCCGAACTAGCTTGGGAACGTACAGAAAACGTTTCGGATGTAGTAAAAATGGGTGATGTTTTCCAAGTGAAATATCTTGGTCTTGATCCAAAAACTAGAAAAGAAAAAGTGTCAAGAAAAGCACTTTTACCAAGACCTCCACGTGAGTCATAAATAAGAGTAATCAGATCTTAGTTTACTAAAGGTTCATTTATAAAAACCCCCGCTTCATTAACTTGAAACGGGGTTTTTGGTTTATAATTATTGTACGAGAATTAAATTTTATGGAGCCTTAAAACTGCACTATGTATAATCATAATTGACGATGCCTCTTTTAATTCACTCTCCAAAGACAGGTTTTTAGTAATTAATAAAGTCGAAAACCTCCTTAATAAAAAAATTGAAGTAGTAAATTTTTAAACTAGTTAGATTTTCCTACCTCCTTAAGTTTAGATAGGCTTTTTGTTTTAATAATAAGGTTTTTTGCGTTTTCATTCAAAAAAGTATTATTTTTACACGCCAGTTTTTAACCTACTGAAAATTAGACACGTACGTAAAATAGGACTATCTATCAGGCATAGCGGATCCTAGTATTACAAGTTTTTTAGGTGACTAGAACAGGAAGTAATTTACCTAAAAAATTACTATTGATTGAAACATCAATTTTTGGTTATTCTAGAAATATTTTATCCTTTCTTTATAAAAGAAGATACAAATGTCAAAAATTTATTTTTTATACTTTTTAATTGCATGGATTATTCCGCTTTTAATTTATCCTCAAATGGAAACTTTTAACGAGTTATTAAAAGCAGATATAATGAAACAATCTAGCGTGCTTAAATCACGGAGTAATTTTAGCAAAGTGTACCTTTTTTTGATTAAAAGAAACAGAAGTTCATCGTTTTTGAATTCTTTAAAAGAAAGCAAATCGAAAGAACGGCTTTTTGATGCTACTTTAAATCAAAAACAAATTAAAGCATTTAACATAGAAAAGCAATCAAATCAATCGCAAATGAATGATTATTTATATTTAGTGATTGCACTATCATTGTTATTACTTGGAAGCGGTTTTGTGTATAATAAACACGTAAAAGGCACCAATATGATACTGCACCAAAAAAGCAAACTCAATGAGCTTAACGATACCAAAGACAAATTATTAACCATTATATGTCACGATTTACGATCTTCTGTACATGCCTTAAAAGATAGTAATGCCCAATTAAAGTCGTCATTAGAAAACAAAAATTACGAGGAGCTTGATCAACTTCTGCATAAAAATACCATTATTGCAAATGGAGCTTATAGCCTACTTGACAACATACTTCATTGGGCATTGTTACAAACCAAGCAATTGTATTTTCATAAAGATTCCGTTCATTTGTTTTCTATCGTGCAGCAAATCGAATACAACTTCAGACCTTTGTTTGCTGAAAAAGCCTTGGTTTTTGAGAACCACGTTTCCGAAAATTGTTTTATTTATGTAGATCTCGATTCCTTAAAAATAATTCTTCGGAACTTGCTTGACAATGCCATAAAATTCTCTAACAAAAATGGTAAAATAAGCATTTTAACCCAAGAAACAGATTCCGATTTTTGTACACTCATTATTGAAGACACTGGCAAAGGAATCGATCAAAATACGATAACTGAGTTGCTTATAGACAATGAATTATTATGCAAAAAAACAATCCTGTCCTAAATAAAATTGGAGCATATTAAATCCGACTATTTCATTGAGTTTAATTTCATTGAGTTTAGGTAATGAAATCGTAGTTTTTTAAAATAGAACCCCTTGTATGTAATCAGGAGGAGGTTCTATATGCTCTTCAAATGGTTTATCTAACCATTTTTGCAAGTCAATTTTAACAAAAAGATTCAATCTTATGAAAGCTACTAGATTGGACAAGTACCAATCAAATTTTGATTGTGCTTTTAAAGCTTTTAGAATTAAAATGGTAATCAAAGCTGTCCATATTTGAATCATAACTGCATTTTCAGATGTTCCTATAAATGATTTGATATGCAGTAACTGTTTAATGTCTCTAAAAAAGATTTCCACTTGCCATCTACTCTTGTATAATTCACTAATAGTATTGGGGGACCAATGAAATTGATTAGTAATCAGCTCGATTACTTGTCCATTTTCATCATTCCATACAGATACTCTTCTTAACTTATTTGGGTATTTTAATTTTGAAGGGGCTTTTTTTAATTCGATAATTTCATCTTTGATAATATGGTGATGACGATTTTCGGGTAACTCATTTTCTTTGACTGTTGTGAATTGCAAATTTTCCTTATGTCTAATTACAAAAAACACCTCATTGCTGTCCCAAATATTTAATAGTGAGAAATCATTATAAAATCTATCAGCAACAATCACACTGCCCTTTAATAGAGGAATCTCGTAAGCCCCTTTGTTATCTGCCGTTTTGCCATTAGTGATGTTAATATAAGCTGGGAGATTACCATCAAAATCAAGTAGTGTGTGCATTTTTACAGCTCCTTTGGCTCTCTTGTATTTTGCCCAATCAAACAAACTTAGACACAAACTTATTGTAGTTGAATCAAGTAAAAAAATCTTTGACTTAATTCTAAATTTAACTTGCTTAAATCTAGGATGCTGTCCTAAACTTTGCAGCAGTTCAAAATAATAATCTCTAAAAAGTTCGTGAGAGCGATTTTTGTTTTGATAACTAATCGAAGACTTTGATGGAGCTTTATTTATTCCTAGATGATTTAGGTTCCCTGTTGCCGATCGAAGTCCATTGCTAATATCTCGAACAGACTGACTCTTTGCAAATTGACAAAAAAGCATAGAAACTAAGTGATTCCAGCTGTTGAATCCTTTATTATGCTTGTCTGTTTCTTTCTTGGAAACTATTTTATTGAATTTCGAACGGTCTAACTTTGATATTATTTGAGAAAACAGCGTTATATTTGCCATAAGAGGGCGGGTTTTTGTTGTGCAACTCAAAGATAATTTGAGATACAAAATTCAACCCTCTTTTTTGTATTTATTTTTTAAACGTTTAGGACGCTATTG
>JAAFGX010000053.1:10723-36077 GCA_010365115.1 Paludibacter sp. | reverse complement strand
TATTGTGATTGAAAGTTGATGGTTGCCACGCTGTTACATTATGACAGGTTTTACAATCTGTTGAGAATTTAGCGGTTACGTGATTTGGATTTATTGTAGCATTATAATTTTTTTGATGACAACTCACACATTCAGTTGAAGTTCCGGTATATCCACTTGCATGACATTTAATACAATCCACGCCCACATGACCTCCTGTTAATGGAAACGAAGTATTGGTATTGTGATTGAAAGTTGATGGTTGCCACGCTGTTACATTATGACAGGTTTTACAATCTGTTGAGAATTTAGCGGTTATATGGTTTGGATTTATTGTAGCATTATAATTTTTTTGATGACAACTTACACATGCGGTAGAAGTCCCGATGTACCCTCCCGAATGACAACTGTTACATTCAACACCTATATGACCACCTCTCAGTGGAAATGAAGTTGTATTATGATTAAATGTTGCAGATTGCCAATTTGATTCATTGTGACATAAACTACAGTCTTTAGGAAATTTTGAAGTTATATGATTTGGATTTATTGCTGAATTATAGTCATTTAAGTGGCAATCAATACATTCAGTTTTCAATGTTTCATATTGATGCAATGATGCAGATTTATGACATTGATAGCAATCAATTTGTGCATGTTTTCCTAACAATGGAAATCTGCTTTGTTGATGTATTTGAGTAATACTTCCCACAACCCATGAATTGGTTGTATGACATTGTTCGCAATCTCGTCCAAGTGTTTGCTGATGGATATCTATGTGACAAGAAATACATTCACTTTTAGCATTTTGAAACAATAAATCTTCATGACATTTTTTACAACTTACTGTCTCATGTTGACCAGTCAACTTAAAACTTGTAGAATCATGATTAAAACCTTGCATTTTAATTTTAGTCCAGTTATCAGTGGTATGACAAACAGAACAATCAATTTTAAAATCATCGCCATGAGGTGATTTTGCAAAAACTGAAGAAATTAAAATTAATGATAAAATGATTGTTGTTAATTTTCTCATTCTTAATTTTTATATAAAGTCAGTTTATTAATGTGTTATTTTTTAGACTCTGGGATGACAAGTAAAAAACTTGTTCCGCTATAAACATAACCATTATTACCTATAAGATCAAAATCAACAAATGCCTTATTACTATGTTCATGACAAACAATATATGAAAATGCTGCTAAAATTTGCTGCATTTATATGACATTCAGTGCATTGTGTCCATCTACCTCTTGTTTTACACTATTAATTCGGAAATATTCACTATCATGGTTAAATGTTGAGGTCGACCATGTTACTTTATTATGACCTGATTCACAATTTGTTGGAAATTTGGCTGTTGCATGAGCTACTAATAGAGCCAATATCAGGAATGACAGTTTGAACATTCTATATTTTTAAATTTATATTGAACGTATTTTCCTTTTTCGTCTGTTATTTCTTTATGACAAGCACCGCATTTAGCCTTTAAATGTGCGCCACTCAGTTTAAACCTTGAGGTATTGTGGTCATATTTTGTATTTTTCCAACTTTCTGTACCATGGCATTTTCCACACTCGGTTTTTCCATTTATTTCAAATTGTCCTTGATGTGAATCTTTATGACAACTGCCACATTCCATTGATAAACCTATAAATTTCTGTGTGCGAATTCCTTTTTCGTTTTTTAAATAATGACATTGACTACAAGCTAAATTTGCATGAGCACCATCAAGTTTAAAATTGGTCTTAGAATGATCAAACTTTACTTTTTTCCAGGTTTCTACATTGTGACAAACTGTACATTCCTGATTTGGGAAATATTTTTCCTGAATAAACCCTTTGTGTTCGTTTTTATGACAATCAATGCATCTGCTTCCAATTTTTCTGAAAGTCCAGGTTTCAGTTTTTTTGTGACACGAAATACATGGAGTTGCTTTATGTCCCCCTTCTAATGGGAATTTCGTTAAGTTGTGTTTCTCAATAGTGTAAATACTTGGTGAAAATCCTTCATTCGTATGGCATTGATTGCAATCGGGTGCAATATTGTTTTGTACAAATTCTTTTTTATGATAATCTGTATGGCAATCAGAACATTTATCGTGTTTTAATGGTGCAGTAAGACTCACTTTATGACATGATTTGCAAGCTACATTTTTGTGTTTTCCAATAAGTTTGAATCCGGTTTTGTCATGGTCAAATGTAGACAATCCTTTTACGTTACGAAACGAATCTTCAGAGTGACATTGTTTACAATTTTGACCGAATTTATTTTCATGAACATCTTTATGGCATGAATTGCAATTTGCAAATCCCTGTGCTCTTAACCTTCTTTTTGGCTGACCACCAATTGTTTCAGTTACGTGACATTTCTCACATACAAGCCCCTTGTGCTTACCCAGTAAAGGAAATCTGGTTGTATTATGATCAAATCCTGTTGCGTTTTTAAAGGAATCAAAATTATGACAATTTGTACATTTTGGCGACATTTTGCCTTTATGATGATCGGCATGACATGACAGACATTCCTGGTTAAGGCCAAAATAGGTTGTCGTTTTTTGTTTTAATCTGGCATCTTTGATAAATGCAGGTTTATGACAAGCTTTACAATCTTGCTTGGCGTGTGCACCTTTTAAACTAAAGCCTGTTTTTTCATGAACAAATGTTTTTTTATCAAGACGAATCATTTGAAAATTTCGGCCATGATGATCATTATGACAAGCTGCACATTGTTTGCTGGTTACCTCTGATGATGCATGATACCCCTTTTTTGAGATTATATTCGCTTTAATTTCTTTATGACAATCGAGGCATTTTTCGTTAGTAACTTTATTTCCAACTGAATGGCATTTGGTACAATTACTTACACCGTCTAAATCTGAATGAGCATTACTTAATTCACCTGGAGAGATTTGTGCCCTCAGGTTGAATCCACAGATTGTTAAGCTGAGTATAAGTAAAATATGTTTTAAATTCATTTGAAAACAATAAAATAAAAAATTAAAATTCAGGTTTTGATATAATAATATTTTGAGAAAGATAAGTTTAAATTACTGACTTCTTGTGTTTCAATATTGCTTCTCCGCGTTTGGTAGATATTTGAATACCTATCTTTCTTAGAAATTGAGTGGGAAGTTCACCTCCGGCAAATA
The DNA here is from genome assembly GCA_010365115.1 of Paludibacter sp. Taxonomy (GTDB): domain Bacteria; phylum Bacteroidota; class Bacteroidia; order Bacteroidales; family Paludibacteraceae; genus Paludibacter. The sequence continues at coordinate 32,946 of JAAFGX010000053.1, read as the reverse complement.
TATAGATCAAATCATTTTTTAATTTTAAAACTTCATCCGACTCATTTTCCGTGTACAAAATAAAGTCTGGTTCAATAGAAACTATGTTTGAATTAAATTTTACATCTAGTTTGCCATTTTCTATTGCGGCTGTAATTTTTTCACCGTTTTTTTGTTTTATTCTACTAAATGCATTACTCCTGTACGATAAAGTTACTCGGTTTTGTTCTGCTAATAACAGGGCAGATTCAATTGCTGAATCGCCACCACCAACTACCAAGATATCTTTGCCTTTAATTTCCTCAGGTTCTAGCAACCGATAAGCTACTTTTTCACTATTCTCGCCCGGTACATCTAATTTTCGGGGAGTTCCTCTACGACCAATAGCAATTAAAACGCTTTTTGCAGTATATTTATCACCGTTTGTAGTTACCAGATTAAAGATATCACCTTCGGGGATAATTGCTTCAACTTTAGAATTTTCTTTTATGGTTATATCATTTTTTTCAATCACGGTTTTCCATAATTCAAGAAGTTCTGTTTTTGATGTTTCTTTAAATTTTACTTTACCATACAAAGGTAAATCCATAGGCGAAGTCATCACTATTTTTGACCTTGGAAATGTAAATACAGTTCCACCTAATGTGTCTTGTTCCAACGTTAAAACATTTAAATTTGCTTTTTTTGCAGCCAATGTAGCCGAAATTCCCGCTGGTCCTGCACCAACAACTATCAAGTCGTATTCGGCTTTTGCTTCTTTATTTAATGTTTTTACAATGTTTTCTACAGCTTCTTTGCCTTGAGTTACAGCATTTCTAATTAATCCCATTCCTCCTAATTCGCCTGCAATAAATACACCCGGAACATTCGTTTCAAAGTTGGGGCTTATATGTGGTAAATCAACACCTCTTTTTTCGGTTCCAATCCACAACGAAATCGCTTCAACCGGACAAGCTCTAAAACATGCACCATGTCCGATGCATCTCGATGCATTAATGATGGTTGCCTTTCCGTTCTTGATTCCTAACACATCTTCTTCTGGACATGCTGTGATACATGCACCGCTTTTAATACAGCGGTTGGCATCTATAACTGGATACAAAGAAACTGGTTCGTGCATTCCATCCGCTTTTGCCTGTATTATTTTTTCGCTAACTTCTTTGGATTCTCGTTTTTGTTTTCGTAAATAGATTAACAAAATGCCGAGTACTAAAAGTAGTGCAAATCCATATATAAATACTTCCTCTAAGAATACTTCCATAATTTTAAAATATCCATTTATACCCAAAAGTAAGTACCACAATTACGTGGATGACCATTATTAATAGCATAATGAGTGCAAAAGGTAAATGTGCAACGTGCCAATATTTAAATAACCGTTGCATTCTTTCGAGCCGTTCAATTCTGTAAACTAGTATGCGCTGATTGCGAATCAATCTTCTTACTTTGTTTAAATCTATTTTTGAAATATTTTTGGATACTATTTTTAATTTTGTTTTTAATAGATTGCCTGTTTTTATTTCAGAAAAATCAATATCATACTTTTCTAACAGTTCGGCATCAACATTGTTTTTAATTTCCTGAACTTCTATTAGGTCCAGCTCTCTGCCTTCTATAGTTCGTGGGATTTGTAAATAAATAAATCTGCCAATAACCCCACTCGCCCACACTATTGCCATGCTCCAAAAACCAACCGATACAATTCCACCAAATTTAAATGACGTATGAAACAATACCATTACCGGTCCCAACGTACACATAAAGATATGAAATTCAAGCCAATATTTTAAAACTCCAACTCGAGAAAAAATGTGAAGTCTTTTACGGGCCATATAACTAAACAATCCAATGATGATTATCAAAGTTCCAATCACTCCTAAACCATGTCCCCATAAGCCACTTGGCTTTAATAATTCATATTGAGGATGATAAAAACGCTCTTCTATTGGCAAATTATAAAAAGATAAACCTACATAAACCAAAATACCTGTCGTTATTAAAATAATTAAAAAATACAGAGTTATAAAGAGTCTATGGACAAATTGTGTCATTTTTTTTTATTTTATTACTCAAATAATTGTATTTAATGTCGTATTTATTTAAGAATGGAACGCAGATTTCACGGATTAAGCGGATAAAAACCTATAACATATAAATGGATTTGAAAACGGATTTAAGTCATGCAAGCATGACTGATAAGACAGTAAGTAATTGAAAATCATCTTGCCAAAGGCGAGATTAAAATCCGTTTTAAAATCCGCTATATCCGTGAAATCCGCGTTCCATTCTTTTATTTCTTTTAATTTGATTATAGGACATTATTACTTTCCAAATACTTATGCAATTATTTTGTGCAATATTAATGGTGTTTTTGTTTTAGTATTTTCTAATACTAAATTCAAATGTAATCATTTTTTAAATGGAATAATTTTAATTTCAATCCTAATTTTGATAATTTATATTCAGTCTTAATTATTCATTTTTTAAAAAAAAATATGTAAGTGATTGTATATAAGTAACAAATGAATTTAAATATGGTTTAATTGATTTAGTTCTTTTTCTTACAAATTTGTATTCTTTTTTTCTGCATTATAAGCCATTATAACCAATGCAATGATAACAACAATTGCTATGTAAACTCCACTCGGAATTGGAGGAGGTGTTCCTTGTGCATACGAATGCATTCCCGAAAGATAATAATTCACCCCAAAGAATGTCATAATGATAGTGCTAAAACCAATCAACGACAAACTACTCAACGTAAACTGATTATTTGCTTTGGGCACATTTCGGAGATGGAGAATGGTCGCATAAACCAAAATACTTACCAAAGCCCATGTTTCTTTTGGATCCCATCCCCAATATCTTCCCCATGATTCGTTAGCCCAGATACCACCAATAAAGCAACCTATTGTCAACATTATTAACCCAATAATCATTGCCAGTTCAATAATATAACTAATTTCCTGAATGCTGTCCTTAAGGCGAACCGAACTTTTCTTTGAACGAGCAATCATCAATGTCAAATTCAAAAAACCAAGTAATGCAGCCATGGCCAAAAATCCATAACTAGATGTAATAATAGCCACATGAATAATCAACCAATACGATTTCAGAACCGGAACCAGATTCGTAATTTCAGGATTCATCCAACTCATACCGGCTACAAAAAGTGCGATAGCTGATAAGATGCCAGTTACTGCCATTGTAATAGGCGACTTGCGTGCAAAAAGTAAACCCGAAAGTGCAGCCGCCCAACCCACAAAAATGATGGTTTCGTAACCGTTGCTCCAAGGCGCATGATCGGAAATGTACCAACGAATGGCGAGCCCAAGAGTATAAACTCCAAAAACCACCAAAAATGGATATATAGCTAAGTTCAATACTTTCTCCAACCCCGATTTTTTCTTGAAAATATCAATTAAATGAAGAATCAATAATAAAAATCCCAATAATGCATAGGTAATAGCCAGTTTTCCGAAAATATTAAAATCATTATAAACTATTTCCAGACTGATTTTACTGCTGGACGGAATATTGTTTCCTCCATTTATTTTTTGATAGTTTTTAATCAGGTTCAATTGTTCGTTCGCCATTCCCCAGTTTCCATTAGCAAATGCTTCGTTGGCAGCATGTAAATAATTAGACAACAGCATTTCGGGTGAATCGGTTGAAACAGCTGATGCAGTTGGTGCAGTTGTTTTTCCCATCATGGCATTAATTTGTTCTTCGCTCATTCCGCCCATCCCCGGAGGAGGAGTTTTTCCTTCAATACCTCCCATTCCGGCTGGAGCTTTCATTCCGCCCATGCCAGCCAGAGCTGACATTCCGTTGGTTCCACCCATTTCGGAATGAGTATGGGATGAATGGTCGTGACCATCCATATTCGTTGGTATTGGCTGTGCAGAGTTCCATTTTCCGGTTGAATGGCCGGGTATTGGAAAAAGAGCCAACATGGTGCCGTTATAAATCTGATAACAAATATTTACGCGTTCATCAACATTTACAATTTCCTTATCATATTTATTATGAGTGGATTGCTCCTTTTGATATACTTGATTTATTTTGTCTTTCAACCGATATTCACCTCCGTTATCAAAATCGAAAAGTTGATTGAACGAAACATAATCATTCACCGTACCCAATTCTTTTGCTAGTTGTGGATTTGCAACTTTGATTATGGGTTCATTTTGCCAGTTAGATGGGTTTGCGCTCATTCCCAGAAGGACTTCTACAGCCGACATGTCGTTATACGATGTTTGTTTAGATATTTTCCGTAAAATGTCCGAAGCAAATGTATTAAACGGCTCTATTCGTCCTTGTGCTTCATCCTGAATTAACAAACTACTCAATGCTGCAACATGCTCGCTTTTTGAGTTTTCGGTATTTGCAGCAAACATAGAACCTGAGAAAGCCAATAAACCGGCTATCAAAAGAGTTTTACCCGATTTTCGCTTTTTCTGTAATTCATTGCTCAGTTTCAAAACTGTTCTGAATCGACTGTTTTTGTTCAATAAAGTCCAAACCATGCCCAACATCATTAAAAAATATCCGATATAGGTTACAAAAGTTCCCCAATAATCGTTACTTACAGATAATATTGTTCCTCTTTCATCCTGATCGTAAGAGGATTGGAAGAAACGATACCCGCGATAATTTAATATGTTGTTCATGTAAATTCTGAATGGACGTTCAGTTTTCATTTCGGTATCGGTAACGGTTATTTCGCTTGCATACGACGATGGACTGTTCGACCCAGGATACCGTTCTAATACAAATTCATTCAACGTAATGCTAAAGGGTAATTTCTGTTGCAACATGCCATACGAAATGGATACTTTTACGTTGTTTAACTGACACTTAGCAGGTAACGAAGCTTTGGTTTCGGAACTTAATACATTTACTTTTTTAGTTACATTTCCGTCGCTCACTTTGAAAATTATTGCGTCTTTTCCTTCTTTTATAATGCCGGATTTATTCATTTCAGGCGTTAACTGAGTTAGATTTTTTTTAGCTTTGGGCATATATGTTTTCAATACAAATATCACATTTTCAGCCTTGTAAATAGTCTTTTGTTGGACAAGATGAAACTCACCGGGCATCAATACCGATTCATCTTTCTGCATCATTCCCATTTTAGCAATGGGGAAAGTACTTTTAAAGTAAAGTTCGTTATTTATCATTTGAAAACTAACATCTGCTTTATGGATGGTATCTTCAAATGCGAAGGATATTTCATCAAATTGATTGGTTTCCCCACCAAGCAATATAAAGTCCATTCCCCGATTTTGATTATCCATAACAAACAACGAGAGGGCAGGTTCGCCTTGTTCGTCGGGTACAATTGTTTCTACCGAATTTGGCACAAATAATTCATTCTCAACAGTAATAGTTTTACCACCAATAGTAACCGATTCAGAAAAATCATTCGATTCCTTTTCGGAAAAACTAGCTTCAAACGTTTTTTCCACTATTTCTCCATTGTATTCTGCTGTAATTCCAACAGATGTTTTATCGGATGAAATTTCGTTGGAAGTTGCACCTTGACGAATATGCATCATGCCTTCCGAACCATAATAGCGGGTAATTCCGGCTCCGATAATCATACAAATAAAGGCAAGGTGAAAAAGCAATACGCTCCATTTTTTCTTATTTATCAAGTCGTAGCGAAAAATACTTCCCAATAGATTGATAATCAATAACACCATTAGCACTTCGAACCAAAGGGCATTGTATACAATTTCCCGCGCATGTTCAGTACCCAGATTATTTTCAGCAAAAGTGGCGTATCCAATACTTGCTCCAAAAATGACCAGTAAAACTACACTGGTGAGCATCGAAAATAGTACATCTTTCAGTTTTTTCATAAATACAATGTGTAAAAGTGCGGATTCGTTTTTCAATTTTAATTCATTATAAAAGTTATAGCATTTACAATCCTATAAACTCATTAATATGCAAAGATATTTTATTTTAATAAAAAAATCTACATAAATTATAATTAATTTATGTTTGTAATTATTACATAATAGAAAAGTGTTATAAATCAAAAATAGGTTTGCAGAAAGGCATTTTGTGTTAACTTTCAAAATGCTTCTATAATTTTAATTTCTTCATCCGTCAGTTCATATAATTCATAAACCATGTTATCAATTTCGTGGTCGGTTTTGTTTATTTGAAATTTTAATTGATGCGCTTTTTCATTCTCTACAATGAAATAATTTTCCCATTCAGCTTCGTCTGTTAACGATAGTTTGATTTTCTTTTTTCCCAATTCCACAATAAACTCTCCATAAGTAAGCAAATACCAATTCTGCAATTTAGCGGGCAATTCTTTCATACTAAATTTTCGTTGAATATTCCGTTGGAATTTGCCGGAAACTTCTTGCAATTCCTTGTTCAACGAAATCATAAGATTAGCCTTGTCGATAAAGTGCTGATGGTCAATTTCCTTAATAACAGGAATCGGTAATTGCTCAAAATACTGAGGTTTCACTTCAATATAACCACCACTTCTTACCACACAAATTGATTTTAAAAAATACCAAATAAGTTTAGAATTCAGGATGGCAAGAAGCATTTTTCCTTCTATTATCGGATTGGAAAGGTGTGCAAGTGAGAGCATAACAGCAGGTGCATTAATAAAAATACCTTCAACATCCAACGAAAACTTGTTTTTGTTTTGGAGGTTTGGAAAAATAATTTTTGGCTTTTCAAATAAATGATAGTAGGCGCAATTTCTTAATTCCCACCAATAATCACCTTTATCATACCTGGCTATCGCTTTTTGCTGATAAGGCAATAAGTGATTAATAATTTCGGGTTTAAAAGCCTTAATTTTTTCAAGCGCATTTTTTTCATCAAGGTTTCCAAATTTCGATTTTGTCCACTTACTTTTGAACAAAATTAATGACTGATTAGGTGAATTGTTAATCCATTTGCTCAATTCTTTACCTTCGTAAATTGGTTTTAAGAATACTTCATCGTAAATTAAATTTTTGGGAATGAGAAAAGCTTCATTTAGGGCAGTTTTTATTCCATAATATGTTTTACCGTATTTTTCAGTAATTAGTGGATAATTTTGAAGTTTCTTGATTATATCTGAAGCTTCATTATTCTTAAATCTCCAATTCTCTTTTTGAAGGTTATTTTGCTCAACATTAGATGGAATATGCAAAGCTATATCTTCTACATTTTGTTTCGTCATCTTTATGTATTCCAAATATTTATTGGATGACTTTTCGTTTTTGGCAATAAAAATTATTGGATATGTAGTAGCTCCTTCAAAAATTTGCACATCTGTAAAATCAATATATTTCAGAATTGTCACATTGTTTTTCAACCAAGCTCTTAGTTCAATAGCAGCTTTTGTTTTGTCAAAAGTGTTTGATATAAAGCCGAATAATCCATTTGGTTTTAGAATGGAGAATCCTTTTTCATAAAAATAGGTAAACAAATCAGCAACAGAATGATAAGTTTGATATGTTTTTTGAAAATATCCGGCATATTTTGAGATTAATTCGGCTCTCACATACGGCGGATTTCCAATTACCACATCAAAACCTCGTTTTTTTATTTCAAATTCAGCAGTTGGGTCCGAAACTGCTTCCATTTTTTTTGCGTACTCGTACACTTTTTTATAAATTTCGATGGCTTCTTCCGATCGTTTTATTGCTTCTTTTTGCAATTCTATGGATTGTTCGGTTTTTAAATGCGCTTCAAGGGTTTTTTCTTTAATCAGCTTGGGATAGTCAGGATTTTCAACTTGATCGATAACAATAATATTTGGTGCTAACTTTTCAGACCCAAATATCTGTGGAAATTCTTTTTGCCAATCAAAAGCTTTGTCGCCGGCTACTTCGGGATCATCAATCAGCGAATTTCCACATTTTATGTTGTTGTTCAAATCATTGAGTTTGCGATTGGGACGAGCAGTACGTAGCCAAAGAGAAAGTTTGGCAATTTCCACACTTTCCTCATTAATATCTACTCCAAAAAGGTTGTTTTCGAGAATAGTATTTTCAATGTCGCTCAGAATTAGTGCATCACCAAACAGTTTAGCTTGAAGTTCGTCGATGTATCTGTGTTCGTCAATTAAAAAGTTAAGCGCTTGATTCAGAAAAGCTCCAGATCCGCAGGCCGGGTCGCAAATAGTAATTTGCAGCAACCAACCGCGATAATTTTTTAATTTTTCAAAAAGCAATTGTGTCGATTTTTTCGACCGTTTCTTATCCGTAAAATAGTCATCCTCCACGATTCCAAAATCGATCTTTTTTTCGCTGCAAAGCCTTCCAACTGTATTTTCAATCATACTTGTTGTGATAAACTTTGGAGTGTAAACTATACCCTCGCGTTTGCGTTTAGTTTTGGTTTTGTCAATTTCATGTCCTGCAATATGAGCTGCTAATTCATCTAGTTCGTTAAGAGAATTTTCGAAAATATGACCGAGAATATTCACATCCACTTCGCTCTCAAAATCGTATTCCGACAGTTTGTAGGTATGTTTATAGAGTAAATTATCGTCAATTTTTACATTATCTAAAACTTCATCAAGTAAAAATAAACCACCATTATATGCAAAAACGTCGTAACGTTTGCCTTTGTATCCGGTATTTAGATAACCAAAGTATTTTTTGAATCGATTGTAAAGTGGAATATTTTCATCTCGTTCTTGTAAATCTTTCCAATCAGTAAGAATCAATCGCACGGAGTTAGGCGGTAGTAATTGGCGATCTTCGGCAAAAAAAAGAAACAGAAAACGATCCAATAATTTTTGCGACTTTTTGAAAAGTGTCAAAGCATCATATTCTGGATTTAAAGTTACAATATTCTGGTGTAATTCACGTTTAAACAATGAATAATCGCGATATAACTTTTTGGTAATTTCATCTTCCTTACTAACAGACTCTTCCTTTATTTTTTTTGGAATGCCTTTTTCGATACTTTGGTATGACAAACACAAATAGAGTAGTTCGAAATCTTTTTCAGTAAGTGTAAATAAATTGAATTCTATGTGTTCGATAGCATTATCGATGTAAAGTCGCAATTTTTCGAAATTGGATGTAATAACATACACACAATCAGGCTGATTATTTTTGTAACCAAATGCTTGCGCTTCAATATTCCCTAAATTAATGGTATTAGTGCCTTTTAATTCAACCACAGCCTTAACCACATTTTCTATCACAATTGCGCCATCTGCTTTTTTGTTGTCCTTTACGTTTTTGTATTCAGTTGTAAGGTTGAAATTTGGTGTTGGATTCAATGTGTATCCTAAAACACTTACAAACATATGATTCAGAAAACCTTCCTGATATTGTTCCTCCTTGCTGTTTCTTATATTTTCCTGAATAGCAGCATTGTGGAAATGTGCTTTAAACGTTGAAAAAGCGTCTTTAATTGTTTGCTTATCAATTGTTTTAAGATGCTTATTTATGACTGAAGTTTGGAATAGGGGCATGGGATATGTAGTATCTGTAAACCTGTAATTATGATTTTTAAAAGTTCAAAGATATAAAAAACTATTTATTTGTTAATCAACTTTGGCGCTTTATTTTCATTCTTCACTTTTAAAACTTTTTCTGTACATTTGCACCTTTAAAACAAATAAAACTTTCAAACTACTCAAACCTACGTTTATGGCTATTATAAAACCTTTTAAGGGTATTCGCCCTCCTCAAAATCTGGTAGAAAAAGTGGCATCACGTCCATACGATGTGTTGAATTCAGAAGAAGCTCGCATTGAAGCAGCCGGAAATCCAATGTCATTGTATCACATTATCAAACCCGAAATTGATTTTGAACCTGGAACTGATGAGCATGAAGAAAAAGTATATGCGAAGGCGGCCGAAAATTTTTCAAAATTTCAGAAAGAAGGTTGGTTAGTGCAGGATGACGTTGAAAAATATTACGTTTATGCCCAAACAATGAATGGAAAAACCCAATATGGTTTAGTTGTATGCGCCAATGTGGACGATTATTTGAACGAAAATATTAAAAAACACGAGTTAACCCGTCGTGATAAAGAGGAAGACCGCATGAAACATGTGCGTGTTAACAATGCCAATATAGAACCGGTATTTTTTGCATACCCTCATCAAACTGAATTAGATTCAATTGTTTCGGAAGTAATAAAAAATAAACCTTTGTACGATTTTGTGGCTGCAGGTGACGGTTTCGGCCATCATTTTTGGATAATTGATAATGTTGAAACGATTGCCCGTATAACTGAATTATTTGCTGAAATACCTTCGCTATATATTGCAGATGGCCATCACCGAAGTGCTGCGGCAGCTTTGGTTGGAGACGAAAAACGGCGTCAGAATCCAAATCACACAGGCAAAGAGGAATACAATTTCTTTATGGCAGTTTGTTTCCCCGATAATCAATTGAATATTATCGATTACAATCGATTGGTAAAAGATTTGAATAAATTGACTGATGACGAATTTTTGGCTAAGTTGTCGTTGAATTTCGATGTAGAAAAACTAGGTTCAGAAATTTATAAACCAAATAAATTGCACAATTTCTCGTTGTATTTGTCGGGAAGTTGGTATTCGCTTACAGCCAAAGTAGGGACTTATAATGATAATGACCCTATTGGCGTACTTGATGTAACAATTTCGTCAAATCTCATTTTGGACGAAGTGCTTGGAATTAAGGATCTTCGTAGCGATAAACGTATCGATTTTGTTGGTGGAATCCGTGGATTAGGTGAATTGCAAAAACGAGTAGACAGTGGCGAAATGCGTGTTGCTTTAGCTCTTTTTCCGGTTTCGATGAAACAATTAATTGACATTGCCGATTCAGGAAATATTATGCCTCCAAAAACTACTTGGTTCGAACCAAAATTACGTTCGGGACTCGTAATACATGAATTAATTTAGTTTCCAATTAAGCATTTACACATTTACTCAATTACACATTATCACAATTACCAAATTAGTCAGTTTACATAAAAACATGCGCTTAAAAACTCCTTTTATCTTACTTTTTGCTGCCGCAATCCTGTTGCAAAGCTGTGGTATTGCTGCCCGTATAAGTAAGGCAGATAAACGGTATGAAATAGGCGAGTATTTTGTTGCTGCTGAATTATATAAGCGCATTTATTCCGGTCTGACTACAAAAGAAAAGCCATTAAGAGGTAAAATTGCATTTCGTCAGGCTGAATGTTATCGGCTCACGAATCAAAGCAAAGCGGAACTAACTTATCTCAATGCCATTCGTAATAATTATTCTGATTCAATTGTCAATCTACGGTATGCGCAGGTTTTACAACGCAATGGGAAATATGCTGAAGCAGCAAAGTATTACCAATTGTATCTAAAATTTGATTCGTCAAATATTGTAGCTAAAAATGGTTTGATTTCAACAATTCAAATAGCCGAATGGAATAAAATACCCCAAAGATACATTATTAGTAAATCAAAGGAATTTAATATTTCGCGTGCATCTAGCTTTTGTCCTTCTTTTGTGGGTTCAAATGCCGATTTGCTGGTGTTTACAACTACTCGCAACCTAAGTAAAAAAACAGTTCAGAAAAATAGTGCCATTACCGGTTTTCCTGTAAATAATATGTTTATAAGCCGAAAAAATGCTGCCGGGAAATGGGAGAAACCAGAACTTTTAGAAGGAGAAGTGAATACAATAAACGACGATGGAGTTTGCAGTTTTAGTTCCGACGGTAAAATAATGTATTTCACCCGATCTCCTTATATCGCACTTGGTGAAAGAGGAACAGAAATTTTAATATCAAATAGGGCGGGAGGGACCTGGAGTGCACCTCAAACAATTAAAGTTTTTAACGACAGTACTGTTTCTGTAGCTCATCCGGCCATCTCCCCTGACGGACAAACACTTTATTTTGTCTCCAATGCAAAGAATGGTCTGGGTGGAAAAGATATCTGGAAATCAAAAGTAGAAAACGGGGAATGCAAGTTTGTTGAAAATCTCGGCTCTGATATTAACACTTCCGGTGACGAAATGTTTCCATCTGTGAGGGCAGATGGATCACTTTATTTTTCATCGAATGGACATGTCGGATATGGTGGGCTCGATATTTTCAAAGCCACAGAACGTATAGCTGGCGGTTGGTTGGTAGAGAATATGGGTGCACCAGTAAATTCTGTAGCTGATGATTTTGGAATTACTTTCGATGGTAAATACGAAAAAGGTTTTTTCTCTTCCAACCGGAACGAAATAAAAGGATATGATATAATCTGGAATTTCGAATTGCCCGAATTAGCTTATGTAGTAGAAGGTAAAGTAGTGGATGAAAAAAACAATCCTGTACCGGATGCTACTGTGAAGTTGGTGAGTAATAATGGTTTAAATGCTCGGGTTCAAGCCAAAAAAGATGGAACCTATCGTATTAAAATTGAGAAAGATGCAGATTGTGTAATGTTAGCTTCGGCTCGTGGTTATTTGAATCAAAAAAATAATCTGTCAACACAAGGGCTAACACAAAGTAAAACGTTTGTAGTTGATTTTCAACTTTCCACCATATCAAAACCTATTCAGATCGAAAATATTTTTTACGAATTTGGAAAATGGGACTTGACACCGGCATCCGAAAGTGGATTGCAGGTATTGTTGAAAATTTTGAAAGACAATCCGAATATCACCATTGAACTTAGTGCTCATACCGATTTTGTGGGAAATAATGCAGGGAATAAAATTCTTTCGGGAAAACGCGCCAATTCTGTAGTTAATTATCTTGTGCAAGCAGGTATTGCTGCCGACAGACTTACACAGGTTGGAATTGGAGAAGAACAGCCCGTTGTGGTTGATGCTGTCATTGCTCAAAAATATTCATTCCTCAAAGAAAATGATGTTCTGGATGAAGGTTTTGTACTCAAATTGACAACTGAACAACAAGAAATTGCAAATCAAATCAATCGTAGAACTGAATTCAGAGTGTTGAAAACAACTTACAAATTATACTAGTTACAAGTTACTAGTTACAAGTTGACGAGACTATAAGTTACAAGTTACATGTTGACGAGTGACTACAAGTTACTAGTGTTATGTTAAGTATAAATTGTCTGTTATAATCCTACAATCCTGTTTAAACGGGATGTACGGTAAGTAGCGTTCGATCGCTTCGAGCGGTTAGTCGCATTACGAGAATTAAGCGTCAAAACAGTCTTGACATAACACTAGTTACAAGTTACAAGTTGTTGATGACACAATTACACAATTACACAATTAATCATGAAACAATATTTAGACCTTTTAGAACGCGTAATGGCCGAAGGCGTACATAAAGAAGATAGGACTGGAACCGGTACTACCAGTGTTTTTGGACATCAGATGCGCTTTAATATGGAAGATGGTTTTCCGTGCCTAACAACCAAAAAACTACATTTAAAATCGATTATTCACGAATTGCTTTGGTTTTTGAATGGAGATACAAACGTAAAGTATTTGCAGGATAATGGCGTCAGAATTTGGAATGAATGGGCTGATGATAATGGCGATTTAGGACACATTTACGGCTATCAGTGGCGTTCGTGGCCCGATTATAATGGCGGTCATATCGATCAGATTACAGAAGCTGTAGATATGATTAAAAATAACCCAGATTCACGAAGAATCATCGTTAGTGCCTGGAATGTAGCTGATATCCCAAATATGAAATTGCCGCCCTGTCATGCCTTTTTTCAATTTTATGTGGCCGATGGAAAATTGAGTTTGCAGTTATATCAACGTAGCGCCGATATATTTTTGGGTGTTCCTTTTAATATTGCATCTTACGCATTATTATTGAAAATGATGGCTCAAGTAACCAGATTAAAAGCGGGTGATTTTGTTCATACATTGGGAGATGCTCATATTTACACCAACCATTTTGAGCAAGTAAAACTCCAACTATCGCGAGAAACCAGAAAACTTCCTGTCATGTTAATTAATCCGGAAGTAAAAGATATATTTTCATTTAAAATTTCGGATTTCGAATTAGTCGATTATAATCCGCATCCACATATTAAAGGAGAAGTGGCTATTTAATCGAACAATTACAATAAAGAATATTGTTTAAAATTTAGTATATTGATATTTATAGTAAGGAAAATTTGGATAGGTTTTCCACATTTTTTTTGTACTTTTGCAATTCGGTCTGAGAGCAGGCTTATTGATTAGTGAGAGACCTTTTGAAATAATATCTGTTGATTTACATCTTATTTTTTTATTTTAAAAATATCTTAAACACTAAATAAATCCCTGATAATTTCAATTTTTTTGTAATTATCAATCTTAAAAAATGATTATGTCAAAAATTTCTATTATTGCCGCTGTTGCCGATAATTACGCAATCGGAAAAACAAACAATTTGCCATGGCGTTTGCCGGCGGACTTAAAACATTTTAGACAACTTACAACTGGTCATGCAGTTGTAATGGGAAAGCGAACTTTTGAGAGTTTACCAAAAGGTCCGCTTCCAAACCGAAAGAATATTGTACTTACTTCTGTCATGTCAGAAGGTGTAAATGAAGGATATTACGAAGCAGATTCATTAGAGGATGCTCTTTATCTTTGCGAAAAGGAGGAGATTGTATTTATTATGGGAGGTGCCACTGTTTATAAACAAAGTATCGACAAGGTTGATTCGATGTATATCACTTGGGTACACAATAACTTCAGTGCAGATACTTATTTCCCTAAAATAAATTTTGATGAATGGGATGAGGTAAGCAGAGAGGATTTTGATCCGGATGATAAAAATCCATATCCGTATACCTTTTCAGTTTATAACAGGAAATAATAGTTGATTTGTTTGCTGTAAGAATAATTCAAATCTTTCCTGTAATATACCAATAAAAAAAAGACCGATTCTCATCGGTCTTTTTTTTATTGGTGAATTGTGAATATTAAATCCAACGTACGTAACAGAAATCCTGACGGTGAGGTAAATCCTCATTTTTAGGAAACATTCTGAAACCATATTTAAATGAACCTGCCATGTTGAATTGATATTCAAGATTGAATGTTAATTTTGATCCATCCGATTTTACAAGTTTAAGTTCTTCCACATTAAACAATGTATCAATATTGTTCATGCCTGATTTGGTTGTAACCAGTTCGATACCAATTCCGTTGTCGTTTATACCGTCAACATCTATCGTAATATTAATAGAATAAACTTCTCCTGCTTGTGGGTTATGAATCAATTTATCGGGGATATCCATTGACAATACCTGAATTTTATCCCAACCATCAGCTATTTTTTCTTTCCATGCAGCTATTTCTTTAGCTTTAGCAAAATTATTTTCCTTCAACAAACCCGAGCGTGTCGCTAATTTTGAATAAAAACGTTCGATATAATCATCAATCATTCGTTTAGTTGTAAACCTTGGTGTGATTTGAGCTATCGAATTTTTAATTACCTTAATCCATTCGGGTGAATACCCGCTAGTGTTTTTGGAATAATAAAGCGGAATGATTTCATTTTCGAGCATACTGTAAATGGTTGCCGCATCCAACTGATCCTGATGCATATCGTTTTCGTAAGTACGTTTCTCAGTCAATGCCCATCCAGCGCCCTTCACATAACCTTCGAGCCACCAGCCATCAAGTACAGAGAAGTTTAAAACACCATTCATTTGCGCTTTTTCGCCCGATGTTCCGGATGCTTCCAACGGACGGGTTGGCGTATTTAACCAAATATCAACACCTGAAATCAAACGTTTTGCTAATCTCATATCATAATTTTCAAGGAAAATAACTTTTCCTAAAAATTGCGGCATGCGCGAAATTTCAACAATACGTTTTATTAAGCCTTGTCCGCCACCATCTGCCGGGTGAGCCTTTCCGGTAAATAAGAACTGAACAGGACGCAAAGGATCATTTACGATACTTTCAAGTCTTTCCAGATCGGTGAACAACAAATGAGCACGTTTGTAGGTCGCAAAACGACGTCCAAAACCGATAATGAGTGCATTTGGATTGATAGCTTCAAGAACAGAAACAATTCTGGAAGGATCACCCTGATTTTTCAGCCAATTCTCGCGGAATTGATCTTTAATATAATCAACAAGTTTATTTTTAAGGTTCATGCGCGTGCTCCATATTTCCTGATCAGGAATTTTATACACGCCTTCCCAGATTTTCATGTTTGATTGATCGGCATAAAATGCTTTGGTAAAATATTTTTCGTAAATGTCTTTCCAGTCAGATGAAGTCCAGGTTGGCAGGTGAACGCCATTAGTAACATAACTAACATGTAGTTCTTCAGGAAAATAACCTTTCCAAATGGGTTGGAACATTTCTTGCGAAACCTTCCCGTGTAACCAGCTTACACCATTAACTTCCTGACAGGTATTGCAAGCAAAAACACTCATGCTGAATTTTTCATTGTGATCGCCCGGATGTTCACGTCCCATATCAATAAATTCGTCCCAGCTTAAATTTAATTTAGCCGGATATTCGCTCATGTATTTTTGGAATAAGCTTTCTTCGAAACTATCGTGACCAGCAGGAACCGGTGTGTGAACTGTATAAAGAGAACTGGAACGTACAACTTCCAATGACTGATTGAATGTTAGTTTTTTATCAGAAACCAAATCAACGAGACGTTGTGCATTTATTAATGCAGCATGACCTTCATTGCAATGATATACTTGCTTTTCAATTCCTAATTTTTTAAGTGCTAAGATACCGCCAATTCCAAGCATAATTTCTTGTTTCATGCGATTTTCCCAGTCACCACCATATAACTGATGCGTTATGTAACGATCGTACTCGCTATTCATCTCATTATCAGTATCAAGTAAGTACAAGGAGATGCGGCCAACTGAAACTTTCCATAAATAAGCATAAACCGTTCTACCCGGATACGGAACTTCAATCAAAACCGGCTCGTCATTTTCATCTTTTACTTGTTTTACCGGCAAATTATTGAAGTTTTGAGCTTCATAAGACGCTACTTGCTGTCCATCTACCGAAAGCGATTGTGTAAAATAACCATAACGATATAAAAAGCCAATGGCTGTCATATCGATATTGCAATCACTGGCTTCTTTCAAATAATCGCCTGCTAAAACGCCTAATCCACCTGAATATATTTTCAAAACTTCGGTTAAGCCATATTCCATACTGAAGTAGGCAATGGAAGGAGTTTTTGTATTTTTAGGAACATTTAAATAGGCTTTAAAATTGTCATACACAGTATCAACTTTTTTGATAAACTCAGTGTTTTTTCCCATTGCTACTAATTTCTCATAATTAAGAATATTCAATAGCAGAACGGGATTTGAAGATGCTTTAATCCATGCTTCGCGATCAATTTGCCGGAATAAGTTTTTGGCATTGCTATCCCAAACCCACCAGATATTTTGAGCAATTTCTTCTAATTTGCTTAAACTTGCAGGTAAATGCGACTTCACATTTATTTCCTTTAAGTTTGTCTCATTTACGTTGTTAACTTTAATTTTCATAATCTTAATGAATCTTTTTTATATAAACTAAACTAATACTTCTAATGATAAAATAATAATAATTTGGAACAAAAATAACAAAAAAACAGAAAGGAATGATAGAAAAACATTTAAAACCTACCTTAAAAATTACAAACGTTTGCAGAAAGAATAAGGAAATTAGTAAGGCCCACATTTGTAATTGTTTAAACGTATTTTCCATATTTGAAAAATAAACATCCAACAAATGAAGTAAATCTATTTCTGATTTATTTTTTCAATCTTTCATTCTTGTTTTCAAGTGCGATGCTATATGCTTGGTTGTAATATTGAATAAAATGCTTCCAAAGTGCTTTTTCTGCAATTATTGCAGCTTTTTTGCGAACCAAATCCACTTCGATTTGGTCAAAAGACGCAAATTTCTGAATCATTTCTGCAATATGTGTTGCCACAAGATATGCGTTATAATCCGAACGGTGTATCACACCTACTCCATGCTCAATTCCCTGAGGCTCTTGCGATACCCATAGCCCAAAACCGGACAAGTCTGTTGTAATTGTTGGAACAGAAAAAGCCACACTTTCAAGTGGTGTATAACCCCATGGTTCATAGTAAGATGGAAATACTGTTAAATCCATACCAATCAGCAAATCATAATAACTCATATTAAATATACCATCTTCACCATTTAGATAAGATGGAACAAAAATAATTTTTACCGGTTGTGATTGCTCATTGGTAAAATGAAACCAATTGAGTGCCGACATCACATGATCGTTATAATAGTCGTGTAACTCATGAGTGGTAAATCTGTTCTCTGAAAACAATTTTGAATCAGTATTTTTCAAACTCGAGGCTAAATCCACCCGAAATCCTTTGATATGAGCAGGCACCATTATAAATACAATAATTTCTTTAGCAATATTGTTGAACTCCGAAAGTTGTTTCAACGACTCTAATAAAGTATCAATTCCTTTGTTTTTATACTCGTAACGACCTGCTGTGCTTACAAATAATGCATCATCTGTGAGGTTATATCCAAGCAATGTTTCCGCTACATGACGCAAAGTTGCTTTTGCGTGCTTACGATTTGCTGTAAATTTCTTCGTTTTCGGTACAAAATCATCTTCAAAACCATTCGGTGTAACAATATCTGGAGTTTTGTCGAGCAATTGCGTACATTCGCTAGCAGTAATATTACTTACAGTAGTAAAACAATCGACTATATGTGCTGCAATTTTCTCTGTGGAGTGTTTAGAAACCATGTTTAGTTCCTGAGCCATCTGATCTCCATTATATTCAGTCAGATAATTGTATAAAGGTTTATGATTGCCTGAAATAGAGCGACCAATTGAAGTGGCATGTGTAGTAAAAATTGTAGCAATTTCGGGTACGTTTTTTTGTATATAAAATGCTCCAAACGTTGTCATCCATTCATTAAAATGGGCTACAACTTTATTTTTGGAACTTAAATTGAAGAACCGGTAATAACTCTCCATTATCATTCCTGTAGCGTATCCAAATATCGATGATTCATCATAATCGCCGTTGGCAGCCATTGAATTGACTCCTACTTGTTCCCAAATCTGTCCGAAAATTTCGTTTTTCTGAGCCATTAAAGGCATAAAATCGACTAAGACTGCAACCGGATTACCGTGAATATTCCAACGCCCAACACGAATTTTCAAATTGTATTCTTTTTCGGTGAATTCTTTCCAATCCGAATACATGTCCATCGATTCTTCAAAATAGGGATTTTGTTTATCAATCCAAACATCAGGTCCAATAAAAATCAATTTATCTTTATGCGTTTTTTTTAATGTGGCAGCCCGTGTAGAAAGAACGGTATAAATACCACCCACCATATTGCAGACTTCCCAACTTGTTTCAAATATATATTCTGGTTTCAACATTTCCGCCATTTATTGTAATTTTAAAATGATTGCAAAGATAATATTTTTTTATTTGATATATAGTTAATCAAATAACAGGCATGAACTTTGTATGTTGATAGTCAGTTTAAATAACAAATACACTTGTTTTGTAAATTCGTTCATTTTAGTATATACATCACTATAAAGCATGCTGTATTTCAATAGTTTACATTCACTCAAGTTTTTGTATAAAAAATAATATCAATATCAACTAAAAATGTATTGTTTTTGTAATATTTATACATTATCTTTGTGTGTGTATTAAAAACAAATTATTAATTTAAAAAATAAAGATCATGAAGAAAATTACTTTTTTACTTTCATTTATTGCTTGTGTCTTGGTTGCGCAAGCGCAAACACTTTTAGTTGAAAATTTTGACTATACTATTGGAAGTGCTATTACTGCTCAAGGCTGGGCAAAGCATAGTGGTACTGTAACGCCTAACGATTCGATTTTGGTAACAGCTGGTTTAACATTCGCAGGTTATCCTGGTTCAGGAGTTGGCGGAGCAGCTAATCTTGTTGGTTCAAATAAGGATCAAAATAAAACATTTGCCAGTCAAACGACGGGTAATGTTTACGTTTCTTTTATGATGAAAGCAGCAGCAGTAAATAGACCTGGATATTTCTTTCATCTAAGTCCGAGTCCTGTTACTAATACATTCTTTTCAAGGGTATGGATTAATGGAACTGGCTCTGGAATGGCTATTGGGCCAGTGGCTTCTTCTGTTGTTGAACCTGCAACATATACTCCAATCGTAGCAGATCAAACTTATTTGATAGTTGTCAAGATTGATTTAACAACAAAAGTTTCAAGCTTATTTGTATTTAGCACACTACCAACAATAGAACCTACAACGGCTCAAATGACTTATACTGAAACTGCAGCAACTAGTGTTGGTGGAGTAGGTCTTAGACAATATAGTTTTAGTGGTTCAACAACTAATCAAAATATTATTGTTGATGGTATTCGTGTTGCAACTTCTTGGGCAGCTTTGTTCACTACAACAGGTTTTTCAACTCCTTCTGCAAATAATCTTGAAGTAAGCCTTATCGGTAAAAAACTTACTGTAACTGACTCATCAACTTCAAGCGTTGAAATTTTCAGTGCCGTTGGTTCTAAAATTCAAACAGTAGAATTGGTGAATGGTTCTGCCAATTTAAATTTATCAAAAGGATTGTACATTGTACGTGTAGGCAAAAAAGCTGCTAAAATAATGATGAATTTCTAATATCGGTTTATAATCAAGATCTATTGATCAACTTTTATATTTGTAAAAAACCTCCAAAATAATATTTTGGAGGTTTTTTTGTGGAATAAAGATTTTGAATATATCTACATGAAAAATAAACTGGCGCCGCCAATGCTTATAATGGCGCCAATAACTTGTTGTAGTTTTATTTTTTCTTTAAACATTATGGCTGACGGTACAATTATAAATATAGGAACTAATCCCATTAACGTGGAAGCAATACCGGTTTTGGTTTGCTGGATAGCAAACAAACCCAATGCAACTCCTATAAACGGTCCAAAAAAGGCACCAACGGTTACCGATTTCATAGCGTTTGTATGCAACAACGCTTTTCCTAATTTATTCCAACGACCAATTATAGTTATTAGAATTCCAAAACTTAACAATCCGAACAAAGCTCTGATTTGAGTAGCAGCAACAGGATCGTAATCGCCCATACCTTTTTTGCTTAGAATCAGTCCAACTGCCTGACCCATTGCGCCTCCAAATGCCAATAGAAAACCTTTTAATGGGATATTCAATTTCATTTTCCGATTCGAAATTGAAATGATGATACCCGAAACACTTATAACAATAGCAATTATATTTTTAAATGAAAGGATTTCGTCCAGAAAAAACCAACCAATAATAGCGGTAATCATTGGAGCAAGACTCATAATGAGAGCGGCAGTACGTGAACCAATAATCATATAGGACTGAAATAAAAGCATATCACCGATAAAGAATCCTATAACACCGGATAATCCTAACCAAAACCATTGATAGGAAGTGGCATCTGTAGGGAAAAATATTCCCCGCGAAAAAAATGTAGTGATTCCTAAGAAGACAATTGCAAGTAACAAACGAATGAAATTAACTGATAATGAGCCGATTTTGTGGCCTGCTTTTTCGAAAAATAAAGCACTCAGCGTCCAGCAAACTGCAACTCCTATTCCTGCAAATTCACCTATATGTGTTTGAAACATCTTTAATATTTATTTTTTTAATGAAACCCCTAATTTGCGTGTTTTTTTCAATGGTAATTGATAGATTGAAAATAGTGCTGAAGGTGAAAATTTTAGTTTGCAAAGATACTGCAAGATTTTTGTTTTTTTATATGATTTATTGCATATTTATACATGCGATTGATTGTTAGAATATTACGTAAATACTTTGAAGGCAGTATGAAGATATACAATTATTTAGCTACCTTTGCAGACTATTTCGATAGAGTGGTTTTATTTCTTAATTGTTCATTATTAAACAATTGATGTGCCAAAAGAAGATTATTTACAGAAATATTTGGAAAAGTTGAGCCGGGTAATTGCAGCTATGCTTGGACTCCGAGAAAAAGGTTTTCCCGAAGATGCGATTCGCCTGGCTGATGAAACGTATAAAGAATTAATTGATTTTAAGGTAGACGAGTTGGCAATAATGCCAATTGAAAAGTTTGTTGAAATTATTCGAAAAACGGGATATTCTTCAACTTATTTGGAGGCATTGGCACAATTGGCAAATGAAACTGCAAATGCTTATAAAATGAAGGAAAATATGCAATTTGCTCAAAGTTTTTATTGTAAAACTCTTGAATTGTATTTGCTTTTAAACGAAAAAGATAAGACTTTTTCATTTGAGCGCGAAATGAGAATTTCAGAATTAAAAGAATT
>JAAFGX010000053.1:0-10695 GCA_010365115.1 Paludibacter sp. | reverse complement strand
TTGTATTTGCTTTTAAACGAAAAAGATAAGACTTTTTCATTTGAGCGCGAAATGAGAATTTCAGAATTAAAAGAATTGGTAAACGATTGAATATACAAAGTTATTAATGCCCACGGGCAAGTTGAAGCATAAAAATGATAAACTACAAAAACAAACAACGTCCTGAGAAGGATATGATTTTCGGTATTCGTGCCGTTATAGAAGCCATTCAGGCAGGGAAAGAAATTGATAAAATTTTGATGCGTCGCGATATGACAAGTGAACTGTCGCGCGAATTGTTTAACGCATTAAATGGATTACAAGTTCCTGTTCAGTATGTTCCGCTCGAAAAGTTGAATAAAATGACCATGAAAAACCACCAGGGAGCTATTGCTTTCATTTCTCCGGTGGCCTATCAACGAATCGAAGATATTATTCCTGCTATTTACGAAGAAGGTCGTATGCCATTTATAGTAGTATTGGATGGCGTGACTGATGTGCGTAATTTTGGTGCCATTGCTCGAACTTGCGAATGTGCTGGTGTTGACGCCATTGTGATTCCAACCAAAGGGGGCGCATCCATTAATGCAGATGCGATAAAAACTTCGGCAGGAGCATTGCTGTCAATTCCGGTTTGTAGAGAAGAAAACTTGGGAAATGCATTGAAATTTTTAGTTTCTTCGGGAATTAAACTTGTGGCAGCTAGCGAAAAAGCTACTAAAAATTATACAGAAGCTGTAATGACTGAACCTATTGGAATAATAATGGGCGCGGAAGATGAAGGCGTTAGTTCAGATCATTTGCGTCTTTGTGATGAAATGGTTAGTATTCCAATGTTGGGCACTATTGATTCGTTAAATGTATCTGTTGCTGCAGGCGTTTTAATTTACGAAGCAGTGAGACAACGTGGAATTGTTGATTTGTTAATTGGGTAATTTTCTTTTTTATCGAATTCAAACTTTCCAAAGTTTAAAACTTTGGAAAAGTTAATCAAATATAATCAATTTAATGACCGTTCTATACGAAGATAACCATATAATTGCTGTAAACAAAAATTCTTCTGAGATTGTACAAGGCGATAAAACCGGCGATGAACCGCTTTCTGAAACCATTAAAAAGTATCTGAAGGAGAAATATAATAAACCCGGTGAGGTTTTTTGTGGTGTAACTCATCGTCTCGATCGTCCGGTAAGTGGTGTGGTTTTGTTTGCAAAAACAAGTAAGGCTTTAACTCGCCTAAACGATATGTTTAAAAATCAAGAGGTTAAAAAGACGTATTGGGCGCTTGTAAAGGAAAAACCAGCACTACCTGAGGCTCGTTTGGAGCATTATCTGGTTCGCAACGAAAAGCAAAATAAATCGGTTGCTCATGATAAAATAGTTCCAAACGCAAAGGCTGCTGCTTTAAGTTATAGGCTGATTGCAAATTCCGATTCTTACTATCTTCTGGAAGTTCATCTTGAAACCGGTCGTCATCATCAGATTCGTTGCCAGTTAGCCAAAATGGGATGCCCGATTAAAGGTGACTTAAAATATGGTTTTGCCCGTTCTAATCCAAATGGTGGAATCAGTCTGCATGCCCGACAAATTGAATTTATTCATCCAGTTTCCAAACAACTTATTCAGATTACTGCTCCTGTGCCCGAAAATGACAAGTTGTGGCTGGCATTTGAGAAAATGGTATAAAATATAAATTAAAAATCCAGAAATTCAGTAATGAATTTCTGGATTTTTTAATTTTTACTATTCGAGTTTTCAAAAAAAACAGCCAGGGGATTTCCGCTGGCTGTCATAGTTTATCAATTACAATATTTATTTCTCATAGATATATACATTTTTAATTTCCCAACTTCCAGCAGCACCATCAGCTCCACTACTCAAGTACTTAAATGCAATACGAACATTGTCTTTACTTGCATATGCTGCTAAGCTAATTGGAGTAGATGAAATAAACTTCCAATCTGCTCCACTTGGATAAAAAGCATCTGGTAGGCTTAATTGTGTCCATTCTGAAGGATTAATTGATTTACCATCGCTTGTAGTTGAAACCCATATTGTAATAGCTTTTTTCATTTTGGTATTATCAGGGAATACATCTCCAAAATATCGTCCAACATGTGAAAATGTCAGCCATGGTGATGTTCGTCTGGTTAAGTTCATAGGTGGTGAAACTAACCAGTCTTCATTATCAATGTATTCTTTGGTTGTAGACAAATAACCAGTCATTAGCATATAATTATAACTATTCCAAGTCCATAACTGATCTCCAACCACATTTATTGCTTTAAAATCGCCTATTCCAGTAGTTAATCCTATCAAAATGTCAGTGTCTATATATTCCCATTTTCCACTTTTGAAAGTGTATTTAGCTTTTGTTGGAACTGTTGTATTATATTTAATCCAATTAATACCATCGAATGTGTAAATGGCAATAGCATTTACAGTAGCAGATAGCTTATACCTAATTAACCTAACATCGGCATTTTTTGAATAGGGTAAATTTTGTTTTAACCAAATAGGGAGTTTAAAATCAGCATCTGCACTAGTTGGAAAATAAAATGATTTTGAAACAGCACTTATCCCCATACTTTTGTAAGCTATAGTGTCCAATGTGAATTTATTTGTGATTGCTATTTTTGTAGTATCATAAGGTACAACAAAATTAAATGTAGTCATTATCGATGACTTTTCATCTCCAAACAAATATTTTTTAGCTAAAACTATTGGAATATAATTTTTAAATTGCAAAGAATCAACAAAATACTTATTTGTTGAAATTGAAGTTGCAATTACATACAACGATTCTTTTTTTAGTTTATTAATACTATCTGTTGTTGCTGCTTTAATTGTAACTAATTCAGCCTTAATACGCGTACTGTCAGTTAAATTTTTTGCAGCCTTTAGTTCAGCTTGTTTACTTGAAACAAGATTATTTTGGGTTGTAATTTTATCCTCAATCGGTTGTTTAATTGTATTTGCAATCGTACCATAATCAGTGTTAGTTAATTCATAAGTGTAACTAGCAACATTTGTTGGAATTGCTGCCACGTCATAATCAGGAAAATTCGTTTCATTATAATCTTGGCAAGCTGTAAATAAGGCTAATACTGCCAAACTTACTATAAAATATATTTTTTTCATTGTTTATTATATTAATAAGTGAATGACTTTATTTAAAATTTGATTTTTAATGTTGTTGACCATGTTCTGCCAAAACCATAAAATACTTGTGCGGTTTTCCAGGTATGATCATCGCCATCATTTGCATCAGCAATATAATTATTATCCAATAGATTAAAGATATTACCAACTAAAGTTGCATCAAATTCTCCGATTTTAAAACGATAATTAGCTGAAAAATCTACAGTTATAGCCTCAGGTATCATCCATGGTTCAACAAAGTTTGTTGTGCCCACCCGCGGAGAAATTCTGAAATTGGAATAATTCCGTCCAAAATAATTGCCATCAAGACCGATTCTAAAACCTTTTAGAATTTGATAATTCATTCCAATTGCAGCAGTGGTTTGAGCCGAATTTCCAACATGAACACCTTCTAAATTGACATTAATTTTAGCATGATCAGGTCCTAAAAGTGTGGCGGTTGCACCTTCTACTGTTGAAGCCTGTCCTTGAAGATTATACAGATAACCTGTAACATTGTTTTGCCATCTCCAATCACCCAGCGAAATCATTCCTGTAATTTCCAAGTCAGTTAGAGGTTTAGATGTAAAATCAAGTTCAATACCTTGGTGAAGTGCATTTACGCCTTCCAAATTAGCTACTTGTCTTTCTTGTGCTGCCGTACTAACAACCACCAACGTTTTATCCAGCCAATTAGTACGATATATATTTAAGTTTCCTGAAAAATATTTTGATTTAAAACCATAACCTAATTCAGCAGAAAATGCTTTTTCGTTTACACCATTTGGATTAAGTGTATTACTAGTAGTTGATTGTATAAATGCACCACCCGAGAAGAAAGGAGCACGTGATAGAATACCCACATTCGCAAATACATTTTGATGACTGTCAATATTATAATTTGCACCACTTTTAGCACTATAACCCATGAAGCTAGTGTTTTTTGAACGAGCATTTGCAGCCTCGTAATAAAAACGGTCAACTCGCCAATAAGTTGTATTTGAAACTGACAATGAAATAAATGTACTTAATTTTTCTTTATTGTATTCTGCTTGTCCAAATACACCTTCGTTCAATACAAAACCATCATAATCACGATAAACTACATCGCCAACACCCAATTTTTTTGTTTTCCAATCGGTAGTTGATAATAATGGACGTGGGGAGTTTATATCTACATAAAAATTGCCACCGTATAAATCAGTAATAACATTGGTATGAATTCCTTTGTAATAACGAAGGTCTAAACCGCCATAAAGATCAATGTTTTGGCCAATTTTAGTATTAAAAGTAGACAATAATCCCGTCCATAAATGCTGATTAATGCTGTTCGACATAATCATTCTAGAACCAACCTCACTTGCTTTGTTCAAGCTGTAAATTGCTCCATAATCAAAAGTTCCATCGGCAGTTCTAAATGTAGTTGTTGGTACACCTGTGCCAGATGGAGTCCCATACCAGTTGTTTCTATCAGCAGTTTCAATTCCCTGACCACTGTTTCCACCACCGTCACCAATTGAAACGTAAAGTGCCGTTGATAGGCTTGATTTTTCGTCTATTGTCCAAAAGTGATTCAATGAAATTTGTGGTTTGTTATATACGTTGTAAGAGGATTGTTTACGTTGTCCGTTCATGTCAAAACCATAAGAAGCATTGTATTTATATTTCATAGGTTGTTTTTGCCATTCTTCAATTCGCAATCTGTCAGCGTTATTACGTTGGTTGTGCCATTGTGGTGCTGCAAAAGCAGTAAATGATAATTGATGCGCATCGCTAATTTTTTTCGAAATATTCATAAAGTAAGAATATGCTTCAAATTCAGTTCCTTGTATATATCCATTACCAAGTGTTTTTGATCCTAATAAGGTAATCGCCCAATTGTCTTTAGTTAATCCTGTTGAAACAGAGAAACCGATTTTTGAATAGCCATCATTTCCTATACCATAAGAAACTGCTCCGCCTTTTTTAACATCTGTTGAGCGAGTTACAATATTTATTGAGCCTCCAAGCGAAGGCGCAGCTACTTTAGAAGCTCCTAAACCACGTTGAACCTGCATAGAACGAGTTACATCGCTCAGTCCAGCCCAGTTTGACCAATAAACGCCTCCCCATTCCATATCGTTCATAGGAACACCATTAATCATAACTGCAATATTTGCCGATTCAAAACCACGTAAGTTTACCCGAGAATCACCGTACCCACCACCTTGTTTGGTAGCATAAATGCCAGGAGTTGATTTCAATACCTCCGGAAATTCCTGAATACCAAGTTTGTTTTCAATAATTATTGGATCGATAACCGAAAGCGCAACTGGTGTTTTCCGACGAATTGCTATGGAAGACGTAACGGTTACGTCATTTAATCCAATTGCTTCACTTTCTAATGCAATGTTTCCTAAATTAGGATTGTTTGGCGAAACTTGAATTGTTTTAGAAGCGTAACCTACATAAGAAACCGTAAGTTGCTGTTTCCCTGTTGGAAGTTTGATGGCGAAACTCCCATCCAGCGTTGTACTTACGCCTACTCCTGATGCAGGATTATAAACACTTACTCCTATAAGAGCTTCGTTGGTGGCTTTGTCAACCACTACTCCCTTCACCAATCCTTGCGAAAATGATAGCTGAGCAATCATTATCACAACAAAAAAAGAAATAACTTTTTTCATAAAGTTGTTGAATTAATTAAACTAGTTTTTAATTTTGTTAGTAATTTTTGCAAATATATAGCTTTTACTGTTAAACTCTGTTTCAAATACATGAATATTTATGAACAATTTATACCTTAATACCTTTCCAAGATATTTTGAACTATCAATAACTTTTTAAGAAGTTACAGATTGATATAAATTCAAGTTGATTTCGAGTTGATGTTGGAAATAATGATGTTTTATTTTTGAATTTGAAATTTGATAGGTAAGGATTTCTTAAATAATTTGGAATTGTGTTCTGTAACATGTTTTTCGATATTAACCCTAATTATAGTGTTTTATGATTTTTGAAATTACCGAAGAACAAAAGTTCAAACTCAACATGAATCATCCAACTCAATTTTATAAAAAAACTGTATCTTTGCATTCGCAATATTGATGATATAATTATTTGGAAATGGATTACAATAAAAAATTTATGCGCAAGGCAATTGCTTTGTCAATAGAGAATATTGAAAATGGTGGTGGTCCATTTGGTGCTGTAATTGTAAAAGACGGAAAAATAATTGCAAAAGGTGTAAACCGTGTAACTGCAAACACCGATCCTACTGCACATGCCGAAGTAAATGCCATTAGACAAGCTGCTAAAAAACTGAAAACTTTTGATTTGGCAGGCTGCGAAATTTATACTTCCTGCGAACCTTGTCCCATGTGTTTGGGGGCAGTGTATTGGGCGCATTTAGATAAAATGTATTATGGAAATTCAAAAGCAGATGCAAAAAATATAGGTTTTGATGATTCGTTTATTTACGATGAAATTGATTTGAAACCCGAAGAACGGCAGATTCTGACTACACAATTGATACCTGAAGAAGCTATTGTAGCGTTCAATACCTGGACTGCGGCAGAGGATAAAGTTAGGTATTAGTCCCATGTCCCGATAACTACCTGTACTGTAGAGAAAATGCACAATTTATAGATTTTCATAAGTCCAAAACTGTAATTAGTTTATCCCGCTATGCGTGAATTCTTTTCAAACCGCTTTTCGGATAAATCTCTGATTACAAAACCTGATAGCTATCGTGGTCCACAGTGTTAGAGACCCGGAACATTTGTAGTAGAGGATTGCAAGATTTGTCATCAAGGGTCGGAAACCCGAAATATAAAAAACAATCTCATGCCAAAAACATATTACGGGTCTCCGACCCTTTGGATTTCTATTGATTGTGAATGCTACAAATGTTGCGGGGCTCTGCCCCTAAATGCAATATAATAACTAAAAATAAATTAATCAACCAATACTCTGCCAATTCTTTCTCCCCTCCTTTGGAGGGGTCGGGGGAGGCTTAATATATGAATCTTTCCGACTTTCAACAACTTTACGCCCTTCATCCGCAAGTCAAAGCACTTGTAAACTGGGCTTCTTCACTCGAACAGAATTTAAAAATTTCCGGTTTGAGCGGTTCTTCATCTTCGTTAATGGTGGCTTCGCTTTTTAATGAACGTCCTAATACACATGTTTTAGTATTGAATGATGCGGATGAAGCTGCCTATCTTTATAATGATTTAAAGCAAATGATTCCGTTGGAAGATGTTTTCTATTTTCCTTCTTCTTTCAAGAAAGCAATCAAACTTTCCCAACTCGACACAGCTAACGAAATTTTGCGAACTGAAGTCTTGAATAGGTTAGCAAACACGACTTCGCATTCTATTGTAGTAACATATCCTGAATCGTTGATGCAGAAAGTGATTTCGGCAGATGGGATGAAAACCCGCATGCTGAAAATGAAAGTGGGTGAAAATCTGGGAATTGATTTTGTTACTGAAATGCTGAACGAATATCATTTTGAACGGGTTGATTTTGTTTATGAGCCAGGACAATATTCTGTGCGCGGAAGTATTGTTGATATTTTTTCTTTTGCAAATGAATTGCCTTACCGTTGCGATTTTTTTGGCGACGAAGTGGAATCCATCCGTATTTTTGATATAGAAACGCAACTTTCGCTAGAAAAGAAAACGGAAATTATCATTATTCCCGATCTACAACATGATACTACATCAACTCATGTATCTTTTTTGGAGTTTATTCCAACGAGCAGTTGGATTAGTTTTGCAAGTGTGAGTTTTGTGCGCGAACGCATCAACCAATTGTACAACGAAGCATTGGTAAAAGCAAATGAAACGGAACATAATACTCCCCACTTACATAAATCGCACATTACTGGCGATGAATTTATAGAGGCTGCCAATGCTTTCCGTAAAATGGAGTGGGGAGAAAAATCGCACTACAAAAATAAAACCAGCATTCATTTCAACACTTCGCCACAACCTATTTTTCATAAAAATTTCGATTTGGTGGCCGATAACCTCAAGCAAAAACAGCAAGAAGGTTATAAATTGTATATGTTGAGCGACAGCGTAAAACAAACCGACCGTATTGCGGCCATATTTGCCGATCGTGGTGATAATATTTCTTTTCAACCCATTAAAAATACCTTGCACGAAGGTTTTATCGATCACGATTTATCCTTGCTTTGCTATACCGACCATCAAATTTTCGACCGTTTTCATAAATTCCAGTTGAAAACTGATAAAACCCGCCTAGGAAAAGTGGTGATGACACTCAAAGAGTTGAATCAGTTTCAAGTGGGCGATTATATGGTGCATGTGGATCATGGCGTGGGAACGTTCGGCGGATTAGTTAAAACGAATGTGAACGGCAAAATGCAAGAAATGGTGAAGCTTGTTTATAAGGACGACGACATTATTTTTGTGAGCATTCATGCGTTGCACCGTATTTCAAAATACAAAGGCAAAGAAGGCGAAGCACCACGCATCAATAAATTAGGTTCAGGTGCATGGGAGCGCTTAAAGGAACGCACCAAATCGAAAGTAAAAGACATTGCCCGTGAACTGATAAAACTGTATGCTAAACGCAAATCGGAACAGGGTTTTCGTTACTCGCCTGACAGTTATTTGCAGCAAGAACTGGAAGCATCGTTTATTTACGAGGATACTCCCGATCAGGTAAAAGCCACAGCCGATTTCAAAAAAGATATGGAATCCACTTTGCCAATGGATCGTTTGATATGTGGTGACGTGGGCTTTGGAAAGACGGAAATTGCAATTCGTGCAGCCTTCAAAGCGGTAACCGATAGTAAACAAGTGGCTATACTTGTGCCAACCACTGTATTAGCCTTGCAGCATTATAATACGTTTAAAGACCGTTTAAAGGATTTTCCCTGTACCATTGAATATCTGAGTCGTGCACGAACTTCGAAGCAAACTTCAGAAGTGTTGGAGCGTTTGACCAAAGGCGATGTCGATATCGTTATTGGTACACACAAATTAGTTGGCAAAAGTGTTAAATTCAAGGATTTAGGGCTGTTGATTATTGACGAAGAACAAAAATTCGGAGTAACGGTAAAAGAAAAACTCAAAGAAATGAAAGTGAACGTGGATACGTTGACAATGACTGCTACGCCAATTCCCCGCACACTTCAGTTTTCGCTTATGGGAGCACGCGATTTATCCATCATTAATACGCCACCGCCGAATCGTTATCCGGTACAGACCGAAATTCATCTTTACGATGAAGATGTGATCCGTGAAGCTATTCAACTGGAAATGAATAGAAATGGACAAGTGTTTTTTATCAATAATCGAATTCAGAGCATTTATGTTATTGAAAATCTGATAAAAAGGCTCGTTCCGGGTTGTCGTGTTGCGGTAGGACATGGACAAATGGCTGCTGATAAATTAGAAGAAATAATTGTCGATTTTATTGATTATGAATACGATGTGTTGGTAGCTACCACTATTATTGAATCGGGAATTGACATTCCGAATGTAAATACTATCATTATTAATAGTGCTCAAAATTTTGGTTTAAGCGATTTGCATCAGTTGCGTGGACGTGTTGGACGAAGCAACAGAAAAGCATTTTGTTATTTAATGGCTCCAGAAATGAGTTTACTAACTCCCGAAGCCCGCCGACGATTGCAAGCGCTCGAAACTTTTGCAGAATTAGGCAGCGGATTTAATATCGCTATGCAGGATTTGGATATTCGTGGAGCGGGAAATATGTTGGGAGCGGAACAGAGCGGCTTTATTGCCGATTTGGGTTATGAAACCTACCAGAAAATTCTGAATGAAGCTGTTCACGAATTAAAAGATGAAGAATTTGCGGATCTTTATGCCGATGAACGAGCTGAAAATGCTACAAACAATGCTTTTGTGAACGATTGTCAAATTGATTCCGATTTGGAAGTGCTATTTTCTGTGGATTATATCGAGAATGTTTCGGAACGTATTAGTTTGTACCGAGAGTTGGATAATATTGATAATGAAACTGAATTGCTTGAATTTGAAAAACGATTGGAAGACCGTTTCGGGAAAATCCCTTCGGAAGGTGAAAGTCTAATTTTAGTAGTAAAATTAAGATGGTTGGCTATGAAATACGGAATAGAAAAGCTGGTGTTGAAGAATGAGAAAATGACAGCCTTTCTGGTATCTAATCCTCAATCGCCTTATTATCATTCCGAACCGTTTGGACGATTGTTGCAATACATGACTACTCATCCCCGAAAATGTCAGCTTCGTGAAAAAAACATGCGTCGTTCGGTTATATTTAATGACGTGAAAACGGTGGAAAAAGCTTGGGAATTGCTGGTGGAAATAAGTAAATAGTTGGTAGTAAGTAGTTGGTAGTCGGTAGTTGGTAGTTGGTAGTCGGTAGTTGGTAGTCGGTAGTAAGTAGTCGGTAGTTGGTAGTCGGTAGTTGGTAGTTGGTAGTTGGTAGTTGGTAGTTGGTAGTTGGTAGTCGGTAGTTGGTAGTTGGTAGTCGGTAGTTGGTAGTTGGTAGTTGGTAGTTGGTAGTCGGTAGTTGGTAGTCGGTAGTTGGTAGTTGGTAGTCGGTAGTTGGTAG
>JAAFGX010000201.1 GCA_010365115.1 Paludibacter sp. | reverse complement strand
TCTAAAACCCCTTTCATTATTGATTTTTAATCATTTCCGATACGAGTATTAATGGACATGTTGAATATTGTCCTTATTTAATCGCTTGTATTCAAAAAAAACAATGTTAATTATCATATAAATTAGATAATTTTTGGGCTGTTTATTTCACAAACTAAAGGAACAAAGTCTATGCGCTCTAAGCGCCTATACCAAAAAATTTATTCTTCGATATTTTGGATAGCTTGGGATATCTTTGTTTCCTTTACATTTGAAACTTCATAAAGTTTTTCGTTTTCACATCGAATCACGCGCCCTGGAAATTTATCTATCCATGATAAATTATGGGTTGCCATAATAACAGTTGTTCCGGATTGACGAATATTATAAAGCAATTCCACCAATTCCTGACCTGTAATGGGGTCCAGGTTTCCTGTCGGTTCATCAGCCAGGATCATTTCAGGTGAATTTAGTAATGCGCGGGCAATCACAATACGCTGCTGTTCTCCTCCGGATAATTGATGTGGCATTTTATAGCCTTTATTGCTCATACCCACCTGACTTAATACACTTGCTATTTGATCGTCGATAGATAGTTGATCTTTCCAGCCTGTGGCTCGCAAAACAAAATCAAGATTATCATTTACCGTTCTGTCTGTAAGTAACTGAAAATCCTGAAAAACGATACCAATTTTACGACGGAGAAAAGGAACCTCATTCGATTTTATTATATGCAAATCGTAGTTTAGTACTCCTGCCATTCCAGACTTAACCGGAACTTCATGGTATATGGATTTCAATAAAGAGCTTTTTCCGCTTCCCACTTTTCCAAGCAAATAGACAAATTCTCTAGAGTGAACTTCTAGTTGAACATTACTCAACACTAGCAATTCCTGTTGGCAAATATCTACATCTACGTATTTAATCAATAATTTTTTTTCCATAATTAGTATGTATTCAGCTGGTTTATAAGTTAGTTGGAATGTGTGATATGAAGGTTTAAACTTAAATATCTAAATAATTACACACCTAAACTCAGTTTATTTATGTCTTTTTTTCAATTCTCTTGCTAAATCATCTAATGAATAACCTTTTGATGTGAGCAAAACTATCAAGTGGTAAATTAAGTCTGAGGCTTCATAAATAAAACCTTCTTCTGTTCCGTTAGTGGCTTCAATAACAGTTTCTACAGCTTCTTCGCCTACTTTTTGAGCCATACGGTTTACCCCTTTTTTGAAAAGAGATGTGGTAT
Organism: Paludibacter sp.; assembly: GCA_010365115.1. Classification (GTDB taxonomy): domain Bacteria; phylum Bacteroidota; class Bacteroidia; order Bacteroidales; family Paludibacteraceae; genus Paludibacter. The sequence goes on along the minus strand of JAAFGX010000201.1, from coordinate 1,901 downwards.
ACGAACCTTCAGGCATTTCGTTGAACCGTAAAGTAATGAAGTCCTGGAGATATTTTAAAAAAGCGACATCGCCATCATTTTTTTCGCCCCAACAAGTATCAGTGCCGGTATGGCAAACAGGTCCTACGGGATTTGCTTTGATAAGTAACGTGTCGTTATCGCAATCGGGTGTAATGGAAACTACGTTTAAAAAATTTCCACTTTCTTCACCCTTTGTCCATAACCGGTTCTTGGTACGACTAAAAAAAGTTACTTTTCCTGATTCTTGAGTTTTGGTTAAAGCGTCTTCGTTCATATATCCTAACATCAATACTTTTGATGTTGTTTCATCCTGAATGATAGCTGGTACCAAACCACCCATTTTTTGAAAATCTATAATCATTTTATAAGGATTTTGCTTACATTTCTAATAGATTGCGAAATTACAAAAAATCACTCAATTTTAAGTAGAAATGCCTGAAAAGTTTGAAATGTTGTCACTAAAATGAATTAAAACAATTTTAATTGTGATTAGTTATCCATTTTATAATTGAGGATGTAAAAATCCCGAAATACCCTTTATAAAGTATTTCGGGATTTTATGTAATAGCATTTACTGTCTTTCAAGTTAACAAATTGCTTACATCAGAATGATATTCAATTTTTGACAGTCTTTATACATTTGAACCGGCCATATACTCGATTGAATTTCGCCGACATGAGCTTTGCGTAAAAAGAACATGCACAAACGTGATTGACCAATACCACCACCAATTGAAAGTGGTAAAGAACCTTCTATCAATCGTTTGTGAAAATAAAGTTCCTTGCGATCAAGTTTACCTTCCATTTCCAATTGACGTAACAGAGCTGCTTTATCAACACGAATTCCCATTGATGAAACTTCAAATGCCATTTCCAATACCGGATTCCAAAGGATTATATCACCATTTAGTCCGGCTAAGCCGTTTTCGCCCATTGTCGACCAATCATCATAATCGGGTGCTCGTCCGTCATGTTTTTCGCCATCACTAAGTGGACCGCCAATGCCAATAACAAAAACAGCTTTATGAATTCGGGTAAATTCATTTTCTCTTTCCTTTGAAGTAAGAGTTGGGTATAGTTGACGCAATTCCTCTGCATGCACAAAACTTATTTCAGCAGGAAGACATGGTTTAATATCAGGGAAACTTTCTGAAACAAGGTATTCTGTGCGTAAAAACGAAGAATAAATACTGCGAACAATGCTTTTAAGAAAACCTATATTACGTTCTTCGGCAGACATTACACGTTCCCAATCCCATTGGTCCACATAAAGTGAATGCAGATTTCCTAATTCTTCATCAGCACGAATAGCATTCATATCGGTGTAAATTCCATGTCCTTTTTCAATACCGTAAGCAGCCAAAGTAAGGCGTTTCCATTTCGCCAGAGAATGAACTACTTCAGCACGTGCATCGTCCATGTCTTTTATTGGAAAGTTTACTGCACGTTCCACACCGTTCAAATCATCATTAATACCTGTACCACGAAGTACAAAAAGTGGTGCTGTTACCCTTCGAAGTCGCAATTCTGAAGATAGATTTGCTTGAAAAAAATCTTTAATTTTTGAAATTCCCAATTCTGTTTGTTGCAAATTGAGGATTGGGTTGTAATCAACCGGTTTAATGAAATAACTCATGAGATTAGTTTTATGTTTTTACAATAATATTAAAAATGAAGACAAAGATAATCATTATGATTGCATTTGTGATATTTTAAAAGCAAAAATAATGGTTTAATGAAAAAAAATGATTGTTTTTTTTTTAATGTAGTTTTTTTAAAAGAATTACAACAATTCAGAAAGCCTTATATCCACCTAAATAACAAGGATATATAAAAATCGCTTTTCGTGTTAAATATGGGCATACAGAGGTTGCCCCCTG
>JAAFGX010000200.1 GCA_010365115.1 Paludibacter sp. | reverse complement strand
TCGGGTAAATATGCGTTGGCGTATGCTCCTGGCGATGAGTTTCCAAAATCTGTTAATTTAGAAGAGCCTTCTGTAACTTTAGTTCCTGCTGATGTATTGGCAACAGCTATTAGCAAAACAATCTTTGCTGCTGGAAATGATGATCTACGTCCAGTAATGTCTGGTGTATTTTTTCAGTTTTCGCCAGAAGGATTAACTTTTGTAGCAACTGATGCACACAAATTAGTAAAATATGCACGTACGGATGTAAAAGCATCTCAAGTGGCAGATTTTATTATGCCAAAGAAACCTTTGACAATTCTAAAAAATATTCTTTCTACTTCAGATGCTGAAGTAAAAATTGAGTACAACGATTCGAATGCTACTTTTTCTTTTGACAATTATATTTTAATGTGTCGTTTAATAGATGGAAAATATCCAAACTATGAAGCGGTTATACCAAAAGAGAATCCAAATAAATTAATGATTGACCGTTCTCAATTTTTGAGTTCTGTGCGTCGTGTTGCTATTTTCTCGAACAAAACAACACACCAAATTCGTTTGAAAATTGCAGGTGCTGAATTGAATGTTTCTGCAGAAGATATTGATTATTCTAACAAAGCAGAGGAAAGATTGACTTGTGATTATCAAGGAGACGATATGCAAATAGGATACAACTCCCGTTTTCTTACTGAAATGTTGACTAATTTACAATCAGATATGATCATGCTTGAAATGTCATTACCTAACAGAGCTGGGATTCTTACTCCGGTTGATGGACTAGAAGATGGTGAAACTGTAACAATGCTGGTAATGCCAGTAATGCTGAACAGTTAACAATAAATTGTGATTTTGTTGTATTTAATTTTTGATATTCAAATATAATACCTATCATTGTGAAACGATTACGCTATTAACCAAACCATTTTTTATATTTAAAAAAACCGCTATTTCCTAACCAGGATATGCGGTTTTTTTTTGTTGATCCTCACCTCTACCCACTCCGAAGCAGGGGGAGACTAAATGGAATATTTGGGGTTTTTTACTTCTTGAATTTTATTTCTTAATTCTAACTTCTATTTTCTTCTCTCTAACTTCTCTTCTCTATTTTATATACTCTTTCTTCTTCTATCAATACCAATGCTATTTATAAAACAGCCCAATTTTCAGTTCGAGCGGAGTCGAGAACCACTATTGCATCTCGACTACGCTCTATGTGACAAAAATTAGTTCGGACTATATTGTACTTGTATTTGGTACTAAATCACTCCCATTTTTTTCATTAGGAACGTAGCACTTTTATTTTTACAAATACCGTCACGGAGTTTATAATCAAAATGCAAGTCGTCATTTACAATTTCGACTTCAAAGCATTTGTTGATTAGAATATCCGGATATTCATTTGTAGTCAGGCAAACTTCTATATCGTGCGTTGCAATTGCTCCAATCGCTTTATGGGCAATTACTTTTTTAACGACTTCTATGGTTCCGTTTCTTTTATCATCAGAATTAGTACCTCTCAGGATTTCGTCCAATAATACAAAAGCAGCATTTCCTTCTAATTCATCCATAATCTGTTTTAAGCGCTTTATTTCAGCGAAAAAATAAGATTCACTGTCTGACAACGAATCTGACAAACGCATCGAAACTAACACCGGCAAAGGGTGTACATTGGCTTCATTCGCACAAACCACCGATCCCATACCTGATAAAACCATGTTTATTCCCAAACTACGTAGAAACGTACTTTTTCCGGACATATTCGACCCTGTCAATATCATAAAAGATTGCGGATGAAAAGCTACCTCATTCCCTACTCTAGTTTTAGGATTCAACAAAGGATGACTCAAATCTGAGAAATTGATTTTAAATTCGGTATTTAACGTTGGATAAACAAAATCACTGTTATTATAAGCAAAATTAGCCAAGCTATTCAACATTTCGAATTCACCAATAACGTCAAGCCAGTCTTCCATTGCCGCAGCATGCTCTTTTTTCCAATTGAGTAATTTATTTAATACATGAAGATTAAAAAGGAAGGTACCATTGAACAAAGAAGCCGTCAATAGATTTCCAATCGTATCCATATTAGAAAACAACTCTGATAATTTTTTGAGATGAAGACTTGCGTTTTCTGCTTTAAATTTCAGTTTTTGTTGTAAATCCATCAACTTCTCAGAATGAAACGATTCCTCTTCTATTTTTTTAAGCAATAATCCATATTGACTAATTACCTTATCGATATCTTCCGCATTGGCAATTTCGATTTGGATTCGTTTAAAAAAGGCACCCATAATTACCAAATTCAATATAAACACATAGGACAGATAGGATAGTAAAATTGCCTCATTAGTAATTATATACGAAACAAGAATACCTAGAAATAGTAGCGGCGTTATATAAGAAAGTACGATTGTTCCTTTAGATAACGGAGCACTTTGAAACTTACTCCATTTCATTAATCCTTCATAACTGGCTTTAGAATCCTGACTAACTTTGGCCAAAGCTAAAAAATTCTGACGCCAGTCTAACTTTTCGGAAAGCTCCTTCACAGCTGTCTGATTTCTAATGATTTCGTCATTTGGGGATAATGTAAGTAGTTGATTGGCTAACTTCTTCTTTCCTATAAAAGTGGCCGTTCTATTTAAGTTTTGGAACAGGGAATGCTCACCAAAAATATCCAGATCATAGGCATAGGGATGATGCAAATCATTAAATTCTTGTCCGTTTTCAAATGGAATGTTTTTTTTCGCCAAATAGGATATTTCATTTTCATTGATTCCCACCAGAGCCGCGTTTATCTTTTTTTCGAAAAGCAACTTAGAATGAACTCGCATTAAAACTATAAAGCCCGCAAAAAAGAAAACAGCTGAAACTATAAAAATAATTTCGCTGTTTTGTATGTAATAATAAAGAGATCCTAAAAAAAGAACAATAGATAACAGTCTAAGTAAACTGATTGTATTATATTTTTTATTGATTTTGCTTAATTCTTGTGAATAGCTTTTACTCTTAGCACTGTATGAATCCATAATTCGATTTAATTGAAATACAAATATAGGTGTACCGCAATAAATAAGCTATTAGAATAAGGAACAATATAGCAACACTGTAAAGTTATTCTTCCATAGGAATTGCCAAAATGGGAACGTCAAAATTATTGGCAAATTTCTTAGTTAAGCTAGGATGGAACAATCCTTCAAAAAATGTTCTTTTGTAGGTCACCATCGTTAAAACAT
>JAAFGX010000052.1 GCA_010365115.1 Paludibacter sp. | reverse complement strand
ATATATTATATTATTTGTTGCTACATAATACAAATATAATCGCTACAATCACGATTGTACCTCATTTTATGGGTTTAAAATCCGTTAAAATAGATTGGACTATTTTAAATGTACAGTTGGTATAAGTAAAAAAAGCACGGCTAGTTGCCGTGCTTTTTAAAATTAATTTAACTCTCTATTGAATAGAAGCTACTCCGGTTTTGAAGTTTAATACAGCTTTCTTGCCAACGGTTACAGGAACTGCTGCTTGGTCACCTCCAGCACCACGATATTCAATTTTACCAGCAATTACATTGAACTCCATTTGCCACCAGTCAGCGATTGGAGTATCCAATTGTGATAAAGGGCAAGTTGCATACATACGTAAATTACCAGCGGCTGTAGTAGCTGGAGAAGTAATTGTTTTTGCAGTATTATCCACTACAAATTTATTGGCTAGAACATCTTTGGTATATCCACCAAAAGCATCTCCAATACCATAAACAGTAGGAACTGTAACAGAAATCTTTTCAGCTTTCAAATCAACATAAACCATATAGTAACCTGCTGTAGCAACTGTTAAGTTGGTACCACCTTTTGCATACACGCCATTAGTTGCAGTTCCAGTAACTCCAAAGTCTCCTGCCCAATCTTTAACTGGAGAAAACTTAAATCCTGGATCTGTAGCGGGAGCATCAATATAAGCTATTGCCCAAAAAGCATTTGGGTGACTATGAACAGGGTTCATTTTAATAATATAAGCACCTGTCCAATCCCATCCACCTATACTTGAACCAATCATATAAAGATTGGCAGGATATTCTGCTACAACAACAATTCCTGTTTTCATCATAGTAATTTTCATACCTTTGTCTTTTGTCCAACGAGCAGTAACAGTGTATTTTCCGTTATCTGCTTTTACCAATGGAATGTTTGCTCCACCAGGAACCAATGTAGTCATTGAAGTACCTCCAAAGTTAGTGTTAACTTTAATCAACGGGGTTGCAACAATTGTTTGTTTCCAGGCGCCTGAATGACGGAATTTAAAGTCGCCAGCTAGTAAAGTAAGGTCTTTTATTTCAAAAACCATACTGTCTTTGCTAAATGCGCCTTTTGCATCCATCACATTATCAGACCAACCAAGCGGAGTAGCTCCACCAATGATAGCCCATGATGCTACTGGAAGAATTACGACCGTTGTAGTTTGTTTGTCAATAATAACATGATACAAGCCACTTGTAGGTACTGTAAATGTACCACCCGAAGCATACTTGCCTTTTTGAATAGTTGCGCCCATTTCGTCATCACCAGCTACTTGAACAACTGAAGCAAAACCAGCTCCAGGACCGTACACCATTTTAGTTGCACCTGAAACTTCTGTTAATGTAAATGTTTTGTTTGCTTCTAACGCAATGTAAATTTCATTAAGCCCAACACGAGCACTGTTGTTGTCGTTTTCAACTGTTGTTGATTTTAATTGACCTGCAATTGTTACTGCTGAAAAAGCAGTTGCATCACCGGAAACATAGAAGCCGTCAAGAAGAACTTCTGGATCAGGTTCTGGCTCAGTAGTTTTACAAGAATTTAAAGAGAATGCTGTGAATAATGCTATAGCAGCAAAACACAAAGTTTTAAAAAGATTTTTTTTCATGACAATAGTTTTTTAAGTTGTTTTATTTATTTGGTGTTTAAAAATTAGTTTGATAAATTTGGGTTTGCATCAATTGCCCATTTAGGAATAGGGAATAGACTGGTTGTTCCAATTGGTGTTGCCTCTTTTTCCCACCATGCATTTTGAAAATCTTTGAAACGAATTTGATCTTGACGGCGATGTCCTTCGCCAAATAATTCTAAAGAACGTTCCATTTCGATTTTTGGTAAGTCCCAAGTGGAATGAGCTGTTAATCCGGCACGCATTCTGATGAAATTTATAGCTGTTAGAGTAGTGGCATCTATCGCTTTAGCTTGTCTTAATTGTGCCTCAGCTTTCATTAGATAAATATCAGTAATGCGAAATAATACAAAATCATTGCTTAGATTTTCTTTTGCACCTTTTTTAATTTCATATTTTGCAATTCGAGCACCTGACATTCTAATTTGTTGAGGAGTATAAGTTGCATCAATATTTAATGCAGGAATAACAGGATCTAAAACTAATGGAGTTTTTGTTGTTCCATCTACTATAGCTTTTCCTGCAATATCAAATTGAGGACCATAGAACAAAAATGCATCTTTCCTTAAGTCACCAGTTACATATCTGTTAAATTGCAATTCGGTTGCAGCAAATCCATTCCATGGACCAACTGGCATATCAAATTTTAGATTCATTTGATAATGTAATGTCCGCATATGTATACGAAATCCCTGAAAATTATCTTCATCAAAAGGGATAGAGAAAATAATTTCTGCATTTGTACTATTGTCTGTTTTAAATGGTGCACTAACAATCTCTGACATTGTATATCCTGATGCGATTAAACTATCACAGTATTGTTCTGCTTTTGCCCATTGTGGAGTTCCAGTATATGTTTCAGCATTCAAATAAAGTTTAGCTAATACTGCAAATGCCATATTCCGAGTTGCCATGTATTTACTATCTTTTAATTGAAGTTTGGGTAAGTTTGCTTGTAATGTTGTTATTAAACTATCAAAAATTGCTGCTCTGGCTATTTTCAAAGGTTGTTCAGGTGCCCCAGATGCTATTGTAAGGTATGGAACACTACCAAAATTATCAATTAATAAATAATAATAAAATGAACGTAAAGCATAAAGTTCAGCTTTTTTAGCATCGATAGCTGGCGATTTAGCCATTTTATCTAACATTTCTTTAGTCATGTTACAAGTGGTAACACCGCTCCACATTGCAGACCACATATTATTTACAGCTTCAAAATCGTTTGCTCCATCTTTCCAACCATGTTGATGAAGTATTCTCCATTTTCCACCATCATCCCAGTCACTTCCACGTGTTGGACCTACCAATTCGTCCGATGAAATTTCCTGAGCTAAATACCATGCTCCTCCATCGTCAATCAGTGGTCCTAATTTTTTGTAAGCGTCTGTAGTTAAGTTAGCTACTTGTGTAGGATTTTCAGGATACACTGATCCATCTAAACCATCATATACATTTTCTGCTAAATCGGTACAACCTATAGCAAATAATGCAATCATTGATAAATATAAGATTTTTTTCATTTGTAATAGTTTTAAAATGTTAAGTTAAGACCTACTGAAACTGAACGTGTTTTAGGATATACATTGTACTGATCTATACCAAATGACATTCCGTCTACTGATGTTTCAGGATCAATACCAGTATAGCCTGTTAAAACAAATAAGTTGTTTGCCGAAACAGAAACACGTGCATTTTTGATCCATTTATTGATTTTAGAAGTATCAAAATTATAACCAAGAGCTATGTAATCTAATCTTATGAATGAACCATCTTCTACATAATAACTTGAAATTTTAGGTCCATCAGTTCTTCCTTTCTCAGCCCATACTAATGCTTCAGGTAGTGCATTGAGAGACGGTAGATTGTTGGGATTGTCAAAAAACATTTTTGTAGCATTGTATACATCATTGCCAATCATTGAACGGAAACTTAAGTCTAATGTCCAATTTTTGAAAAATGTTAAATTATTTGCCCATCCGATTTCAGCAATCGGAGCAGCAGATCCTACTATTTCACGTTTTGCAAGCGCAAGTTGATCTGTAAAACCTCCTGACATTGATTTGTAAATGAATTTGCCTTCTTTCATTGTTACATATACAGGCAAATAAAATGATCCAAGTGGTTGACCTTTGATAACACCGGTAACCCAGTTCTGATCACCAATTAGCCCACGACCAGACAAATAGCCTTCTTTTCGAACACCATCTGCTGGAGCATAAGCTCCTAAATCAAGCATCTGTTGTTGGTTGTGTGAGGCAGTTATCGAAGTTTTCCATTTGAAATTTTTTGTATTCACTGCTGCAAATTGAACGTTTAATTCTATCCCTTTATTTTCCATACTTCCTGAATTTGCAAATGTTCTACTTGCTAAATTAGGTGGAACAGGAACAGCATAACCGCCCAATAAATCGTTTGTTCGTTTGTAATATACTTCCAAAGAACCATTAATTCTTGAATTCAAAACAGAAAAATCGATACCTATGTTTACTTCCGAAGTTTGTTCCCATTTTAAATCAGGATTTGGATTCCATGCTGGGGAAAATGTAATTACTTTTTCTCCAGTTTCAACACTGATTCCAGTACCTGAAGTGTAATACATTATTTTACTTCTATAGTCACCAATTTCTTGATTACCTGATACTCCATAACTTCCTCTTAATTTCAATTGATCTACCCAATCAATTGATTCCATAAAACTTTCGCGATCGATATTCCAACCTATAGCAGCAGTCGGGAAATAACCCCATTTATTATTGTCGCCAAAACGAGAAGAGCCATCACGACGTAATGAAGCTGAAGCATAATATTTTGATGCAAAATTATATTGGGCACGACCAAACATACCAATCAACTTTGAACTTCCTCTATTTGAACTTACATCGCCTGATTTAACATCTAGCAGTGCTTGTAATCTATTTGATTGAGTATAATCTGAATATGCATCTCTTCCACTAGCTGAAAAGCCGTCATAATTTGTTTCCTGATACGAATAACCTCCCAAAAGATTAAAATTATGTTCTCCAAATGCTTTTACATAAGTTAAAGTACCCTCGAATAATTTATTTGAATTATTACCGTAGGTGCGGCTTCCGAGACCTTTTGTGCTGGTTATCCATGATTCACGAGGTTGAAAATAAAAACTTTCATTATCATCACGAGTGTATCCACTGTTAGCAGTAAGTGTCAAGCCTTTGGTAATTTCTAAATCAGCACGTAGATTAGCATAAAAGCGTTTAGCATCACGTTGATTCTGAATCTCAGATATTACAGCCAATGGATTAGAATAATTAAATTCACGTTGAGATTGATGGAAGGCTCCTGTTTCATCGAAGATTGGATCAGTTGGATTTCGAGAATAAGCGTGGTAAATAATATCACCCTTATCAAATCCGTTATAACTTTCGTAATCATTTTTTTCAAACGTTCCCGAAATGCTTCCGGTTAAAGTTAGCTTGTCATTTAATCCTTTGTGAGAGATGTTTACTTTTCCAATTGTTCTTTCTTTGGAAGTTCCCTTCATAATGCCTTCCCAGTTTGCATTGGTAACGGATGCATAATAATTGCTTTTTGCATTTCCACCAGAGAAACTTAAATTATAAGATTGTGTAAATCCTGGTCTGAAAATTTCACTTTGCCAATCAGTGGAACTTCCTCCATCAATAAATCCAGGTAAGTTTTTGTCAGTAACATATTTACGAATGTCGGCTGCTGTCAAGAAATCTAATTTATTTGCAACTTGCTCAGTTGAAATATTTGTGTTGAACTGTACTTGGCCATTTGCAGTACTACTACCTTTTTTTGTAGTAATTATAATAACACCATTCGATCCTCTTGACCCATAAATAGCAGTAGATGCTGCATCTTTTAAAATATTATAGCTTTCAATATCTTCGGGTGCTACAGTAGTTGGATCAACACCAGGCATTCCATCAATTACATATAATGGTTGTGTGCCTGCTTCAAATCCACTGGCACCACGTATTTTAACTGAGAAACCTGCGTTTGGGTCACCACCTTTTTTAGTGATTAAAACTCCTGCTGCTTTTCCTTGAAGTCCTTGTATAGCATCTGTTAGTACACCTTGTCCTAAATCTTCAGCTTTAACATTGGCAACTGCACCCGTTTTATCTGTCTTCTTCTGAACACCATACCCAATCGCCACTACTTCGCCCAATGCAATAGCGTCTTCTTTCATTTGAATAACCAGATTGTTTTTGCCAGCAACTGAAACTTCAATTGTTTCGTAGCCAACGTATTTAATCTCAAGTATAGCTTTAGAGGAAGTGGTGATGGTGAATTGACCATCGAAGTTGGTTATAGTGCCGTTGGTTGTTCCTTTTTCAAGAATATTGGCACCAATTATCGGTTCGCCATTTCCAGCATCTTTAATAACTCCAGAAACTGATGTTTGTTGAGCACTTAAATTTGTGCTAACTACAAACATCACAATTACGGTAAATAACATCCGTAATATTTGCTTAAAGTTTGTGTGCTTCATGCATTTGTTTTTTTAAGGGTGATACGTTGATGTTTTTAGATTAATTCTAAATCTATAACATTTTATTGAGCTTTTTGTTTAGTGCGTATTCAATTGATAAACAAAATATTCGAAGGCTTCAAAAAAAATATTTAGATTTTATATTGGCAAAAATAGAGCATTAATATTCATTAGCAATCGGAGTTTCATTTTATAATCTAAAAATTCTACGCAAACGTTTGCGAGATATTTTTTAAATATTTGCGAAAATAATTTTTTATTCGGATAAACTATTTTACTTTTGCGATATATCTCCATAGGATGAAATCTACTTGCAATTTGTGGTTCAATTACATTGTTGTAAGTAGTATGAAAATCAGAGTTTTGTTTATCAGAGTTTTTCATCTGTCTATGTGTTTCTGTTAATTTACATTAGCTTCTATTGTATGAAAAAGCCACAAATTACTATCAAAGATATTGCGCGTGCACTCAATATTTCTCCTTCTACAGTTTCGCGTGCTTTAAAAAATCATCCCGATATTAGTCAGGATACTAAAAACGCAGTAAATAAGTACGCTAAAGATTTCAACTATAAGCCAAATACCTTGGCGCTGAATCTTCGTATGAGTAAAAATAATACAATTGGAGTCATTGTTCCTGAAATAAATAACTATTTTTTCTCGTCCGTTCTTGCCGGAATCGAAGAAATAGCCAACCAAGCCGATTATAATGTGCTTTTATGTCAATCGAGCGAAAATTACGAAAAAGAAGTACGAAACACAAAAGCATTGGAAGCAACAAGGGTGGCAGGGGTCTTAGCCTCATTGTGCAAATACACCACTAATTACGATCATTTTCAGGAAATTATTGAAAGCGAAATTCCATTGGTTTTTTTCGATCGGATCTGTATCGGTATTACCACCGACAGGGTTGTTGTGGACGATTACAAAGGTGCATTTACTGCTGTAGAATATCTAATTCAAACCGGTTGTAAACGGATTGCCTTTTACAGTTCTCCTTTTCATTTGGAAATTTCTAAAAACCGCAAGAACGGTTATTTGGATGCACTTCGAAAATATGGACTGACAGTAGATGAGTCATTGATTCGGGTGTGTGATACCCGCGAAGAAGCCATTATTATCACTCCAGAAATTTTAGATCGACCTAACCGACCTGATGGTTTTTTTGCTATAAATGACCATTGTGCAGCAGGAATTTTATATGCTGTTAAATTAGCAAAATTACGGGTTCCTCAAGATATTGCCATTATGGGTTTTTCCGATGGAGAGTTAGCAAAAGCTTGCGATCCAATGCTCAGCACAGTAGAACAGCATGGTTATGAGATGGGAAAGCATGCAGCATCCTTGTTGCTGGATAAGATTAATGGAGTCACTCACGGACAATATACGAATAAAATTGTAAAAACGAATTTGATTATTAGGGGAACGACGAGATAGGTTTTTGTTCATCGTTTAGCTTTTAGCTTTTAGCGTTTAGTGTTTAGCGTTTAGTTTTTAGAGTTTGGTATTCATCGTTTGGTGTTCATCGTTTAACGTTCGATATTTTTCACATACTGTTAATCATTAATTTTTAATAATTTATATGGCAACAATTCACAGATTTGAGGATTTGGAAGTTTGGCAGAAGTCAAGAGATATTTGTAAGTTCGTTTTTAAATTGACATGCCAAGAGAAGTTTTCAAAAGATTTTGCACTTAAAGATCAAATAAAACGTTCAAGTGGTTCTGTCATGGATAATATTGCCGAAGGTTTTGAAAGAGGAGGAAATAAAGAATTCGTAAACTTCTTGACGTTTTCAAAAGGTTCTTTAGGAGAAGTTCGGTCACAAACATACAGAGCTTTTGACTATGGATATATTGCAATTGAAGAATTTGATTTTCTCATAAAAGAAACGGTCTCATTAACCGAAAGATTAGGAAAATTTATTAGTTATCTCAAAAACTCAGAGTTTAAAGGAATAAAATTCAAAAAAGATAAACAAGATGACAAAAATCAATGAACGGAAAACGCTAAACACAAAACGCTAAACACAAAACGCTAAACACAAAACACAAAACGCTAAACACAAAACGCTAAACACAAAACGCTAAACACAAAACACAAAACGCTAAACACTAAACAATGAACCCAAAACCAAAATTAAGTTTTTCTCAAATCTGGAATATGAGTTTCGGTTTTCTTGGAATTCAGTTTGGATTTGCATTGCAAAATGGAAGTGCTTCTAGAATTCTAATGACATTTGGAGCAGATGTTCACCATTTAAGTTGGTTTTGGTTAGTGGCTCCTATTACCGGAATGATTATTCAACCCATAGTAGGCTATTTCAGTGACAAAACCTGGACCAGATTAGGCAGAAGAAGACCCTATTTTTTAGTTGGTGCAATTCTAACCAGTATTGCATTGATATTAATGCCCAATGCACCACATTTATCAAATATTATTGCACCGATGTTTGTTGGAGGTGGATTATTGATGATAATGGATGCTTCAATTAATATTTCGATGGAACCTTTCCGAGCATTAGTTGCTGATAAATTGCCTGAAGAGCAGCATACACTTGGTTTTTCTGTACAAACTTTATTGATTGGAATTGGTGCAGTTTTGGGTTCGTGGCTTCCCTATATTCTTGGTAACTGGTTTGGAGTATCTAAAGATGCTACACAAAATGGACTCATTCCGGATAATGTTACCTACTCTTTTTATTTTGGTGCTTTTGTATTGATAACTAGTATTATATGGACAGTTTTTAGTACAAGTGAATATCCGCCGGAAGTAATTGACGAAGCAGAATCAGAGGAAAAAACTAAAAAGTTTTTTATTCCACCGGTTATGATTCAACTAATTCTTGTTCAATTTTTTTCATGGTTTGCCTTATTCTCTATGTGGGTTTACACAACTCCGGCTGTGGCTTTGAAATTTTATGGGACTACCGATCCAAACTCGGCTGCTTTTCAGGAAGCAGGTAATTGGGTAGGGATTTTGTTTGGAATTTACAACGGAATTTCTGCCATTCTGGCCTTGTCATTGCCCGTGTTGGCAAAAAGACTCACAAAGAAAGTCACTCATTCTATTGCATTATTTATTGGTGGCATTTCATTATTATCTTTTATATTTTTCGAAAATTCAACATATCTCATTATACCTATGATAGGCATCGGCATTGCTTGGGCAAGTATATTGGCAATGCCTTATGCTATGTTAGCTAATTCAATTCCACCAAAAAAGATGGGAGTGTATATGGGGTTATTTAACATGTCTATTACTATCCCACAGATTATTAGCGGAATTACTACAGGCTTGATATTGAAATATTTTTTTCATGATAATCCCGTATTTTGCATTATTATGGCAGGCGTATCGTTTATAATTGCAAGTGGATTTGCACTTCTGATTAATGAAAAAAATAAATAAACTTTTCAAATGTCTTAAACTTTTCAAACCTTTCAAACTTTTCAAACTTTTCAAATTGAAATAAACACAAAACACTAAACGTAAAACGATAAATAATAAATATCATGAACAAATATCTGCAAACCGACCCTTGGTGCATTATTGAAGAGGGGTTTCATGTAAACAAACAACTTGCTTCCGAAAGTATTTTTAGTTTGGGGAATGGACATATTGGTCAGCGCGCCAATTTTGAAGAATATTATTCAGGCGAAACCATGTTGGGTTCATATATTGCCGGAATTTATTATTCCGAACGTGCCGAACGTGGGAACTGGAAAAATGGATATTCTGACACCAACGACAGAATTATTAATGCTCCAAATTGGACTGGTATCAGTGTTCGGTTAAATGATGACCGGCTCGATCTGGCGGAATGGGATGTGCAGAATTTCAGAAGAGTTTTGAACATGCGCGAAGGATTTTTGGAACGGACTTTCGAAGCTATTTCGTTTAAAGGCCATCGGATTCAGGTTTCGGTAAAGCGTTTTTTAAGTATGGCCGAAACTGAAGTGGGAGCAATAAGTTATTCAGTAAAATCATTGAATTATGAAGGACGTATTTCGTTTTTACCATTGATTGATGGCGATGTAAAGAATAAGTATACAAATTACGACGAACAGTTTTGGAATGTTTTACAAACCAAAACTCAACAGGATGTTTCTCATCTTTGGGCTCAAACCCGAAGAAATGATTTTCATGTTTGTGGCGCACTGACTTATGTTTTATATAAGAACAACGAACAATTAAATGTAAACCCCACAAAAATTGAAAAAGAAAAAGTGGCAGGTTTTAGTGTCGGGACTGATGTGCGAATTGGTGACACCGTTTGCTTGAATAAATATGTTGCTATTATTAACTCATTGAATCATCCGCGTGAAGAATTGACCGAACGCGCCTGTACCTTGGCACGGGCAGCTAAAAACAAAGGTTGGAATCAACTTTTCGAAGAACATTCGGCAGTTTGGGCCGGAAAATGGCTTCAATCCGATATTATTATTGACAGTGATATTGCAGCTCAACAAGCTATTCGTTACAGTATTTTTCAACTCAATCAAACCTATAATGGAAACGATGCACGCCTGAATATCAGTCCGAAAGGATTTACCGGCGAGAAATTTGCGGGTGCAACCCGTTGGGACACCGAAGCCATTTGTATTCCTTTTTATTTATGCACTTCGCCTCAAAATGTTTCTAAAAATCTACTCTTATATCGCTTTCGTCATTTGCCAAAAGCAATACAGAATGCTGAAAATCTTGGTTTTACAAATGGTGCAGCACTTTTTCCCGTTTCTACTTTCAATGGCGGCGAAAGTCATAACGAGTGGGAATTGACCTTTGAGGAAGTGCATAGAAATGGTATAATTGCCTATGCAATTTATAATTATGTACGTTACACTGGCGATCAAAATTACCTTGCTGAGTATGGTCTTAAAGTATTAATTGGCATTGCCCGGTTCTGGTCTCAACGGGTTAATATCTCGAATGAGAAGAAAAAATTTATGATTTTGGGTGTTACAGGGCCAAACATGTACGAAAATAATGTAAATAATAACTGGTTTACAAATTATATCGCTGTTTGGTGTTTAAAATACACTATTGAAAGTATCGAAAAAGTCAAAAAAACTAATTTTAGGGCTTTTGAAGAATGGTCACAAAGCGTACAATTTTCCAACGATGAAATATTTTTGTGGAAAGACATTATTGAAAATATGTATTTCCCAGAAAATAAGAAATTAGGCATTTTCTTGCAACAAGATGGATTTCTGAACAAGACGCTTACGCCGGCTTCGGAAATTCCTGAAAATCAATTGCCTGTAAATCAGCATTGGACTTGGGATAGAATTCTTCGTTCATCGGTAATAAAACAGGCCGATGTGGTTCAGGGACTTTATTTCTTCGAGGAAAATTTCGACAAAGAAACCATACGTCGCAATTTCGATTTTTATGAGCCACTAACGGTTCATGAATCTTCGCTTTCGCCTTGCACGCATTCAATAGTTGCAAGTGCAGTGGGCGATAAGCAGAAAGCATACGATTTGTATTTGCGTACCGCTCGTTTGGACTTAGATGATTATAATAACGAAGTGGCTGATGGACTTCACATTACAAGTATGGCTGGAACTTGGCTAGCTATCGTACAAGGTTTCGGAGGTATGAGAGTTATAAAAGATAAGTTACATTTTCACCCTCAGATTCCTGAAAAATGGAATGCTTTTGCATTTAATATTATGTTCAGAGGCAATCAATTGAATATTCGGGTGGAAAAAAACCGAACCATTATTCATAATATTAAAGGCGCAAGTATCGACTTATTTGTCAATGATAAACAGATACATATCGCGACCGAAAGTCAAGAAGAAATTCTAAATTAGTATTATTGAAACATGGAAAACGACCTAATTATTTATAATACCAATGATGGGAAGACTTCTGTTGCTTTATATCTCAAAGATGGGAATGTTTGGATGAATCAACTTCAACTTGCCGAACTTTTTGACACCTCTAAAACAGAACATAAGTCTACATATATCTAACATATTGGAAGAAAATGAATTATATGCGAATTCATTTGTCAAGAATTACTTGACAACTGCCTCGGATGCTAAACAATATAATGTTTCATTTTATTCACTGGATATGATTTTATCCATTGGATTTAGAGTTAGGAGTAAAAGAGGTACACAATTTCGGCAATGGGCAAATAGAAATCTAAAAGAATATATGGTAAAAGGCTTCGTAATTGACGATGAACGCTTAAAAAACCCAGACGGAAGAAATGATTATTTTGATGAACTCCTCGCTAAGATTCGGGATATTCGTTCTTCTGAAAAACGTTTTTACCAAAAATTGAGAGACTTATTTGCTTTAAGCAGTGATTATGACGCTTCTGATAAAACAATTCAAATGTTTTTTGCAGAAACTCAAAACTAAATTAT
The DNA here is from genome assembly GCA_010365115.1 of Paludibacter sp. Lineage (GTDB taxonomy): Bacteria > Bacteroidota > Bacteroidia > Bacteroidales > Paludibacteraceae > Paludibacter. The sequence continues at coordinate 13,865 of JAAFGX010000052.1, read as the reverse complement.
GTATGCTATTACGGGCGAAACTGCCGCCGAGATTATAGTGAAAAGAGCAAATGAGAAAGAACAAAACATGGCTTTAACTAGCTGGCAAGGAAAAATTGTACGTAAACAAGATATTTATATTGCTAAAAATTATTTAAACGAAGATGAATTAGATAGTTTAAATCGCTTTGTTTCAGTATTTTTAGAAACTGCAGAACTTAGGGCAAAAGGCCGAAATGATTTAACGATAAAATTCTGGAGAGAAAATATCGATAAAATTATTATGCTCAACGATAAAGAGTTACTCTCTCACAATGGTTCGATTAGTAATGTAGAAATGGAAAGTGAAATTTCGAAAATATACGAAAAATTTAATGCGAACCGTAAAAATCAAGATGCATTTCAAGCCCATTTTCTAGAAATAGAAGAATTAAAACAACTTGAACAAGAAATTAAACTTAAGGCCAAATAGTAAGAATATGAAGCATTTGAATAAACTAATTTTAATCTCAACTCTTTTTATTTATGTTTTACATCTGAATGCAAAAACTCAACCTTGGGTACAAAGGCTTGAACCCACTTTTTGGTGGACGGATATGAATAATTCCGAGTTTCAACTTATGTTGTATGGCGTTGAAATTAGTAAATCGGACATTTCAATTGATAATAAAGAAGTTACAATAATCAGAAAGGAATTGACTGACAATTCTAATTATGTTTTTTTGTATTTGCAAATTTCTAAAAATTTGCAACCAGGAAAATTCAATATTATACTTAAAAAAGGGAAGAAAAAACAAATTGTAGTCTATGAATTAAAAAAACGGAGCGAAGGTTCTGCCAATAGAAAGAGCTTTACTGAAGCAGATGCAGTTTATTTATTGATGCCCGATCGTTTTGTAAATGGAAATACTGCAAATGATTCAGTAAAAGGATACCTTCAGGGTGTAAATAGAAAAGATGGGGGTAAGCGACACGGTGGTGATATTGAAGGAATTATTTCCAAAATTCCGTATCTTGCCGATTTAGGAATTACTACTTTGTGGACTACACCGCTTTTTGATAATAACGATAGTAATTATTCTTATCATCACTATGCTTGTTCCGATTATTATAAAATTGACCCGCGTTTTGGAAAAAATGAAGATTATGCCCGACTTTCGGAAGCCTGTCATTCCAACGGATTAAAATTAATAATTGATGTTGTGCCAAATCACTGTGGTTCATCACATTGGTGGATGAAAGATTTGCCAGCAAAAAACTGGTTCAATGTTTGGCCAACATATACTTCTTCCAATTACAGGATGACCACATGGACCGATCCGCATGCTTCCGAAGTAGATAAAGATCGGTTAATCCGTGGTTGGTTTGCCCCAAATATGCCCGATTTAAATCTTCAGAATCCATTGCTTTTCGATTATTTGAAGCAAGCGTACGTTTTTTGGATTGAAACGGCTAATATTGATGGAATGCGTGTGGACACTTATCCTTACAATGACATTAAAACTGCTGCGCGCTTTATTCAGTCCATCCGCAACGAATATCCGAATATAAATGTGGTGGGCGAATGTTGGGTGAAAACGCCGGCTGAAATTGCGTATTATCAATCAGGAAACAACAACAAAGATGGTTTTGATTCGCGCCTGACAAGCGTGATGGATTTTTGCCTGAAAGATGTTTTTAGTTCGACTTTCAATGAATCGGAAAGTTGGGATGGTGGAATGGCACGTTTTTATTCGCTTTACGCACAGGATTTTGTGTATCCGAATCCGAACATGATCATGAATTTTCTGGATAACCATGATATTGATCGTTTTTCGACTTCTGTAAAACGAGATGTTCAAAAGTACAAGATGGCGCTGGCTATGTTGATCACTGCTCGCGGCTATCCACAGATTTATTACGGAACAGAAATAATGCTGAGCGGAATTCCAGGAAGTTACGAAGGTTATCGTTTCGATTTTCCGGGCGGTTGGGCCGCCGATAAACAAAATGCGTTTGTTCCTGAAGGCAGAACGAAAGAAGAAGATGAAGTGTTTAATTATCTGAAGAAATTATTGAATTACAGGAAAAATAATTCGGTTCTTCAAAACGGGAAAATGAAACAGTTTATCCCCGAAGACGGAATTTATGTAACTTTCCGCTACAACGATCAAAAAACAGTAATGATTATTGCCAATAATAATTTGACAGACAGATCGGTAGCTCTAACTAGATATAAAGAAATGTTGATTGGGAAAAAGGATGCATTAGATGTCATTACCAATTACGGAAATGAAAAAATGTCCCAGTATCTTTCTACTCCACTGACTATTCCAATCAATATTCCTGCAAAATCAGTGCAGATATTTGAAATCAACTAATTTTTATAACCAATCTATATGGAAAAGTTTTCGTTTAAAACATGGATGGATAAAATCCAATTAGTGGCTCAACGTTTTACATTTACGTTGTTTTTCTTATTTGGGTTGACTTTTCTGTTTTTTCTGCAAATCAATAAAAATAATGTAGATATTCAGTCCCGAATTTGGACATTTTTTTCGCTTGGAATAGCTTTGACAATTGCTGTAACTTTGTTTTCGGAAGGGTTTAAGAATAAATTTGCTCGGATTGGACTGAATCTAATTGCTGTATTGTTACTGTTGGCTTTCAGCTATTCCATGCCCGAAAAATATGTGCCAGTTTATTATTATTATCAGACTTTTGCGCTTGGACTTGTCTTTGTATTATCTTCATTTGTCGTCTCATTTTTACAAAAAAACAATGATATTCCATTTTGGGAATTTAGCAAAACCGTTATTCTTCAACTTCTTATAGCGTTCATTTTTTCACAGGTGCTAATGCTCGGATTAAGTCTTGCTGTTTTATCATTGCAGGAATTGTTTAAAATTGAAATCAAAAACGAAGTATATCAAAACTTGGCTATAATTTGCTATGCGTTGTTTGCACCGGTTTATTTTCTGGCAAATGTTCCTACTGAAAATGATAAACAATTGAAGGAATTAAAATTTGATAAATTCCTGAAAGTGTTGGGTTTGTACATTCTGCTACCTATTTTGGCAATTTATACGTTGATACTTTATGTTTATCTTATTCAGATTATTATTCGTTGGGAACTCCCAAATGGCTGGGTTTCAACGCTTGTTTCGGTATTGGGTTTAGGCGGTTTTTTATGTATGCTTATTCTTTATCCCTTGCGTTTGCAAAATGAAAATAAGGTGGTGAATTTACTTTCGCGTTTTTTCTCCATTTTGTTATTTCCGTTATTGATATTAATGCTCGTAGGGATTTTCCGTCGTTTTTCTGATTACGGAATTACCATCAATCGGGCGTATGTATTATTGCTAAATATCTGGTTATTTGGCATTAGCATCTATTTGTATTTCTCAAAAGCCAGACATCTGAAATGGATTCTTATTTCGTTTGCTGCGGTTCTGCTTCTTTCGTCTATTGGACCATGGAGTGTTTTTAGCGTGACTAAAAATACGCTTACAAACAATCTCGAACGGATGTTTACAAATGCCAATATGTTGGAAAAGGGGAAAATTTCTGCCAAATTAATTCAACCGCTTCAAATAGATTCTGTGAGTAATGGAATAATAGTGGAAAACATTCGTTATCTTACAGAAAACTATGGTAACAGATCCATTCAACATTTTTTTTCGTACTCAATTGAAAAAACTAACATTAGCAAGATATTGAGCGATTTAAAATTGAAAGAATTCAATACTCAAATCCAACTGCAATATTTTTCAGCCTTCTTGCCAACTGGTTTTCTATTGGATATCAAAGGTTTTGAATATATGTTGGATATCAGCCTGAATGAAAATAGCAAATCAATTTTTAAGGATGAAAATGTAACTGCGACTTTAGAAAATAATACGATTGTTGTTCGATTTAAAGGAAACATAAATAAAGCAGTAGTTATACCATTAGATTCTAAACTGAAAGAGCTGAATTCCATAACTACAATAAAAAAGAATGAAAATTATGATAAAACTCAAATGACCATTAAAGGGAAAAATTATATGTTGTTGATTTATAATGTTTCGGCTCAATATGATGAGTTGAAATTCACGTATAAAATTACCGATTTTAATGCTCACCTTTTTTATAAAGTACCCTGATTTTAAAATTATTTTAAATATTTAAATAGAATATGAAAAAACGATCATTTATACTGTTTCTTATAGCAATTGCATTAACAGCTTGTAAACCGAAGCTTGATTTTCCGACAGATTCTGAAAATAATCTAAACTTAAATACATTGATTACTCTCAAAATTGGGGGAAATAAAGTTTATTTGCAGGACTTTGTGATGAATCCGTTGGATATCGATTCTATAACAAGTACGTCCGAACAACTTATTTGTATGGTAGATAGCAATAAACTGACGGCGAATTTCACAGCGAATAAAGAAATGGAACATTTTGTGGACGTAAAACTTTGGATAAAAGGAATTCCGTATTCAATTCCTTGCCGGAAAACAGATAAAATCGATTATGTTTTCACATTCAATCCTCAAGCTAAAGTTTATAAAAAAGTACAGATTGCAGGTCAAATGAACGATTGGGCACCTATATTTACTCCCGATTTGAAATTGAATAATGACCGATTATTTGAAGTTACACTGAATGTTAGTCCGGGAACTTATTTGTACCAAATGGTGTTGGACGGCAATCAAAACCATGATGACAATAATCCAAATAAAGTGGATAATGGGTATGGTAAATTTAATTCAATCTTGCAGGTGGCCGGACAAAATGATAAGTTTCCAACACTTCTTACAGATAAATATACCAGTTCAACAATCACATTATCTGTTTATAACGATGTGACAAATGTATTTGTGTATTGGCAAAATTTCGTACTGCCTTCCCAATTTATAAAAACAGAAAACGGATTCATTACTTTTGAAATTCCTGCCGAAGCAAAAAAAATGGAACGTTCGTTTTTCCGTGTTTGGGCGTGTAACGAATTTGGTGTAAGCAACGATGTGTTGATTCCGCTCGAAAAGGGAAAAGTACTTACAAAATCAAAACACATTACTCGTAATGACAGACAAGCACAGATTATTTATTTTATGTTGGTCGACCGTTTTAAAAATGGCGATACATCCAATGATCATCCCTTGAACCGACCGGATGTGAATCAGAAAGTGGATTATTGGGGTGGTGACTTGGCCGGATTGCAACAGAAAATTGAAGATGGATATTTCGACAAATTAGGTGCAAATACGCTTTGGATTTCTCCAATGAGCCAAAATCCAATGGAACCGTATGGTTATTATGCACCCATGAAAACCAAATTTTCAGGTTATCATGGATATTGGCCCATTTCTTCTTCCAAAGTTGATTATCGTTTTGGAACAAATGATGATTTGAAATCGGTTGTAAAATCGGCTCATAAAAATGAAATGAATGTATTACTGGATTATGTGGCGAATCATGTGCACGAAAAGCATCCATTGTATCAGCAGCATCCCGAATATGCCACTTCGCTTTATTTACCGGATGGAACCATGAATGTTGAAAAATGGAATGAACATCGACTGACAACCTGGTTTGATACTTTTTTGCCATCGCTTGATTTTTCAAATCCTAAAGTAGTGGATATGATGACCGATTCTGCCATGTTTTGGATCAAAGAATTTCAGTTGGATGGATTTCGACATGATGCTTGTAAACATATTAACGAAGAATTCTGGCGTGAATTGACCTTGAAAATAAAGAAAAATAATCACGGCAAAAACCTTTATCAAATTGGCGAAACATACGGAAGTCCTGAATTAATAAGTAGTTACCTAACTTCCGGAATGCTCGATGGTCAATTTGATTTTAATGTTTTTGATGAAGCTTCAACGGCTTTTTCAGGGGTAGGAGCAGGCGATTTGCAACGGGTGAAAAATGTAATGCAAACCAGTTTAAATACGTATGGTTATCATAATTTGATGGGCTATATTTCTGGAAATCACGATAGAGCTAGGTTTATGTCCTATGCTTCCCGAGATGTAAAGTTTGGCGAAGACGCGAAAGCTGCCGGTTGGCAACGAGAAATTGGAATTACCGATTCCACAGCATACGATAAGATGTTTTTGTTGAATGCCTTCAACATGACCATTCCGGGAATTCCGGTAATTTATTATGGAGACGAAATTGGAATGCCTGGAGCTAATGATCCCGATTGTCGACGCATGATGCGATTTGATGGCTGGAACAAAAGAGAAACCAGTTTATGGAACAAAGTTTCGAAACTGGCACATCTGCGAAGTGAAAATCCGGTGTTGATATATGGTGATTTTATAAATTTACATACAACGATGGATAGTTGGGTATATGCCCGAAATTACTTCGATAAAAAAGCCATCGTTTTTATCAATAATTCATCGATACCTAAAAAATTGGAAGTTGAATTACCTGAAATATTAAATCCAGAAGGTTTAAAATCTATATTTAATAATAACTTTGTAGTCAAAAAAAATAAAATCAGCATTGAATTACCTGCATTCAGTGCAGAAATTCTACTTTAAAATGGTATGAATTTAGACTTTAAAAACTTTACGATCTTTTTAAAACTTTACAACTAAAAATAATGATTCAAATTAAAGACAGTACATTGGCAGCTGCCGCAGAAAAAGGAATGGATGAGTTTCTACAGATTTTTACAGATGCTTATCTCAAGGAAATCGATGGAAAACTAACAGGTGAAAATATGTCAAAGCTGAACGGTATGCAACATACTTTACTGGCATGGCACTTTTTCAGCACAGAAATGCGCGATGGCGGTTTTGTTCAACTGATTCAGAACGGTTACGGTGGTTACATTTTTTCAAATCCATTTGCTAAAGCCATTAAGCAATTTGGAGCTACCGAGTTAGCAAAACTGGTTTACAGAGCCAAAGAAATTTACGACCCGAACAAAGTTGTGTTAGAACGTGAAACAACAGATGAAGAATTCAATGCTATGTATGTCGATTTTGAAGTTTTCGACGAATTGGAAGAACGCTATTTTGATATTGAAGAACAACAAACGGCTCTGATTGCCGCTTACGTGGACGAACATATCAGCGAATTTGCTGAAATAATTAAGGATTAGAAAGCATTCCGATGACTACTTTTAGTACTAACCCTATTTGATAAAATGCTTCAATTTAAATCATGTTAATATATTAGCAAGTATATTAACACGATTATTATTTAAATAATTATAAATGCATTACGATTTTAAAAAAAAGATACGATGAAATCCATCGTATCTTAAGTCTATTATTTCGATTTTCAGCCCTTATTCAACTCTTCCACCACGTTCGGTACGTAATTCTGTTTTCAATGGATTTTTGGTAATTTCATCATTCAGCATGCGGTTTTGATATATATCATAAGCCATATACAAAGCCTGACGGAACGAATCTTCCGAAGCGATATTCTGACCTGCCAAATCGTAAGCAGTGCCATGAGCAGGCGAAGTTCGGATAACCGATAATCCGGCTGTAAAATTTACGCCGCTTTCCATCGATATAGTTTTGAAAGGAATCAGCCCTTGATCGTGATACATTGCCAACACAGCATCAAATTTGTTGAAATTACCCGAACCAAAGAATCCATCGGCAGGGTAGGGACCAACACAAATAATACCTTGTTTTTCGGCTTGACGCATGGCCGGAATAATTACATTTATTTCTTCTTCACCAATTACACCTTCATCTCCGGCATGTGGATTTAATCCCAGCACAGCAATGCGTGGACGACCAATGCAAAAGTCTTTCTTAAGTGATTCATTTAATACAATTAGTTTTTCAAGAATCAGTTTTTCAGTCAGTTCATCGGCTACAATTTTTACCGGAACATGACCAGTAACTACTGCCACCCTCATAACATCATTCACCAGCAGCATTAGTGCAGGGGTTCCGGTACCAAATTTTTCTTCGAGGTATTCTGTATGTCCAGGAAAATGGAAGTCAGAAGATTGTATGTTTTTTTTATTTATAGGAGCTGTAACCAGTGCATGAATTGAACCATTTTTGAGATCAGCCACAGCTCTTTCTAAAGCTGCAAATGATGCTTTGCCTGCTTCCTGAGTTGAGGTGCCGAGTTCAACTTTTATTTCATCGTCCACGCAATTGATGATGTTAACTCTTTTGTGGTTAATTTCGTTAATCGAATTTACAATATTCAAATTCAAACCCTGTATATCCAGATTTTTACGATGATATGATGCCACTTTGGGTGACCCATAAATAACTGGAATAAAAGTCTCCAACATTCGGCTATCCGACATGGTTTTCAGAATTACTTCGTATCCAATTCCATTGATATCGCCATGCGAAATGCCAATAATTATTTTTTCAGCTTCCATATTTTTTTTGTTTCTAATGTCTTAATCTATATTCTAAGACTCATTTTCGTTTTGTTCAGAGACAGTTGTCATAAGAACGTTATTTCTTAGCTACAATCGAAACTTCTTTCAACGCATTTATTTCTTGTGGCAATTTTGCCGAATAAATTGCCGCCTCAAGTTGCCGAATTGGGTTTCGTTTCTTAGCTCCGGGAGCAAATACAAATCCTTCCATAGTGATAACCCGCTGGCTGATTTCATCCAGTCGTGAGTGACTGAAAAATGGACCACCCATTGCTCCGCCATTCATCATTTTCCAAAGCCCCCTAATTTCTGCGCAATATCCATCATTTACCCATACTTCCTTGAAAACCGGGGGTTCATATTTGTATTCCGTTCCCATATACGAACCTTTAAATTCGCCCGGAAGATTAGCTCTCATTACAGAATCCCGTTTTGCAAGCAAATATTCCTTTGTAAAAGTATTTTTATCGGAATAGGGGTACGAATATATAACAATGTCTTGCCGAATACCGGGATTATTATTTGTAATCCAATAAAAATCTTTTTTCTTTGTCGATTTATTAATTCCTTGTGGGATGTCTATTTGAATCCCAAACATCTTCTCAATTTCTGCTTTTGCGGTTGTATTAATATAATCCTTATTAAATTGAATTTGCCTGTCTCTTTCTGTATCAAGGAAATAATTCAAGATGTTTTCACCATATTTCTTAATGGTACTTGCGAAAACAGAATCGTTAGGTGCAACCACACGCACTACAGTTTGAGGCTGGGCCCATCTGTTGGTTGTGTAAGTTATTTTTGGCTGTGTGTACTTTGCAGAAATATCCGTAATTATAATATTTCGAGAAGGTTTCAACATGTCGGTAAAATCAATCTGTTTACATCTCGCTATTTTCATTACTGCTTCAGGTTGTGGAAGCCCGTACATGTCCTGATCCAATAAAGCTACCAACGAACGACCTGCAGGAGCTTTCCAAGCTGTATCGTTCATTACAACTAACACTTCGTATTTTGTTCCTGTCACAGTTGGAAGGGTTCTGCCTCCGTTGTTACAAGAAAATAACACTAAAACAGGGAATAATAAAGTGACTAATTTTGTTTTCATGTTTAATTAATTGTTTTTTATGAGTAACCAAAATAGGAAAAAGAATTTACAATACAACCAATAAGTAATTGATAATTAAATACCAGACAAGTAAACAGACTTATGCCTTTTGATTATTTTTCCAAAAAAAATGACAATATTGATTCCATCAATATTACTTTGTCTTTTTCCAACTGTATAGTTTCAAATGGAAAACCAAAAGCACAAATTTTATAGCTACCGGAATATGCCACAGCCGCACTTAAATTATTTTCAGTATAGCGGCCTATTGTAAAGCAATCTTTATCATTTGGTTCAATTGCATCCGGCGATTCCACATAATACGAAACAGAATTAGGTTCATCAAAATAGGTCAAATCTGTTTTTTTGAATATTGTATAGGGTGAATTTACTATTTTGACATTTCCACCCACACTTGCTTTCGATGTCCGGAATTTAATTTTTAAAAGGTTTTCTAAAAACGTTTTATCTTGTAAAGATGAAGTTGAACTTTCATAAAGGTCAGAGGCAATAAATGAACCGCTTAGCATTAAATTACCACCATTTTTACAATACGAACGAATTGATTGCTGCAAAGCTAATGGAAAAGTTTTAAATTCAGGTGCTTTTTTAGCATTTCCTATGAATGTTTGCTTTTGTTTGCCCAAAATCAAATCTACCACTTTATAATTATTCAAATCAATATCATCACTCATAACTGCTTCGCTGCTACATGATACAAACGAAAAACCTGCTGATTTTATTGTTTTACCATGCAAAAATGGATAGTCAAAACTATTTCCTGCAATCACTTTTGTCTCAAAATTGGCGTGACTTGCTCCAAATCCGGGAGCATCGTCATCCAACCATGGTTTGTTTCGTTTAAATTCGAATTGTTTTCCAATAAAACTGATATCAGATAAATAGGGAACTCCGGGATCTTCATCATTTAAGAAGCCTGCATAAGTACTGTCAAGAGCAAACGATGCTGGAGCGCTCAATCTATCAAAACCGTTTACAATCAATACTTCACCACGTTCATGTTGTGCCCGGTATGCCGAAAGAATTTCAGAAGCAAAACTTTCGCCGCCTTTGTTTAAAGCAGTTATTTTAAAGCTGTAAATTTTTCCAGACTCAACAGTTAGAGTAGCTCGGTTGCTATTGACAACTGTGCCATTATCAAATCCACCATTGTCAACTCTTGTATAAATGACATATTGATCAGGATTAGCAGTTGGTTCTAAACTGTCTGTTATCGAAACCCAATGCAATTCTATTTTGTTTTTATCAGAAAACCTGGAACTAAACTGCTTTACAGGAAGCGGTTGTACAATGTATTCCGTTCCGTTTGCCGAACTAAGATATTTTAAAATTCCCTTGTAAACGGAACGACTCGCCGCAAAGCGAAAACGAGGATCGAGCCCATAGCGCATATCTGCAAAATTCTGATGCGAAAGCAATTCCAACAACATAGTCGGCACTTCAGGTACTCGCGACTCACTGTAAGATTTATTCCATAAATTTCGTCGGGTCCATTCCGGTGCATAAAGTGTACGAATATCGTTCACAATCTGAGTTTGAATAATGTCGGTTAAATCCCTAGATGCCCAGCGTGAAACACCATTTTCGTAAGTCGTTTTTTTGTCGGAGTTTTGGATGGTACAAATTGCAAGTGTTCCAATGATGGAGTCGTTTGGCGTGGTTCCTGCATCGGTGTGAAACGCTAATGCCAAATCAATTGGCACACCTAAACCCTTTAGATTTGGAGCAACAACTGACCCACCCACCAAATAATTTACCCATAATCCACGCGATTGAAAATCATCAGTATAATCATTCGTTCCATTATTTTTACTATAAATACTGTCTGGAATACCTGCCCATTGCAGCCAGTAGCGTGCGGCTTCAGTAAAACGTGGGTAGTTGCTTATTTCGGGTTCATAAACAGAAGTTGGTTTTGTCAGGTTTATGGAATACACAACCGAATCAGAACTTTTAGTGTTTAATCCAATTCCTACTTCATTTGGGCTGCGCGCAATATTGCCCATGCCACCTCCAAATTTTACAGCATCAGCTGTTATAATTTTGTCTTCCTCAGAACTCAGATTTGTTAATACTACTTTGTTTTGAATGGCTTTTCCTTTTCCAAAGTCGAAATGTCCCAAATACACCCACGTTCCGCCACTCATGGTTTGATTTATTGTAAAATCGGTTTTTCCACCCTTATGAAAAACGGTATAGTGTGCGTCTTTTGTGCTATTTTCTACTGTTTTATACGAAACATAAACTGCATAACGTCCTGCTATCGGTATGTCCGGAATCCATTGAATGCTGCTGGTTTCATTTGAGTCAGTTATAGTTTTATTTGTCCGAAAAGTACCAAGGGTAAAAGGATTTTCGCCTTGTAAATAGAATTTATGGATATTTGCAAAGCCTTTTCCTATACCGATTTTCCAGGATTTTCGGTCGTTATGTTCCCTGTAACGCGAATTGCCAACTTTAGTATCGTTGTCAATAATAATTTCATTTATTTGTGTGTCACGTTCACGCGGAAGTAAAACATTAGCACCAGCATTTTCTAACATTGGCACCAGAAATGGAAGAACATAAGATTGCGTGTATAAATCTTCAACAATTTGAAAGACTCGCGCCCGCTGCCATTCCCATCGTGCCAGTTTTTGATCATAATGCCAGCCATGACTTTGCCAGAGTGCAATGTGCCTGTTTTGCAATCCATTATTAATTTGGAATGGGCGGGAATTGTTGATAACCAATGGTTGAGAAAGAAGGGGAATAGCAAATTGTTTTCCCTTATCGATATTTTCTGTGCGATAAAAATTGGGTATCAAATCTTCAATATTTTGATTTTCAACCTGACAATAAATTTTGTATTCAGAATACTTTAAAGGTAGAATTTTACGAATTGCTTTATAAATTCGTTTGACATTTTCAGCTCGAAAAGGAATAAAACCTAATCTCTCGTTGGCTTTAATGAATACATAAAAGTTTTTTGAATTTAGTTGAAAATCGATAATATTCACTTTTCCTACTCGGGAGTAACTATTAGCAATAGCCGTAAGAGAATCAGAAATCTGATTTTCAATGTTTTTCTGACCGTATGTTAGTTGGTTGGCTAAAAGAAAAAATAAAGCAGCAACCGTTATTTTTTGTCGAAAATATTTCATTTATTTTGTAAAAGAATCATTATTTGAAAAATGGAGTGAAAGACTAATCTAATTCCTGATTCGACACTTTGTCTTTTTCTAAAGACGACAGCATACCGCAGGCTGCAAAGATGTCCTCTCCACGTGAACGTCGTATAGTAGTGGTTACTCCATTATTCGTCAAATAATCGCGAAAGAAATTCATTTTCTCGGGAGTTGAACTTTTTAAATTTACACCCGGAATAGCATGAAAACGTATCAGATTGATACGACAATCAACTCCTTTTAAAATTTTAACCAGTTCCACAGCGTGACGCATGGTATCGTTTACACCATCAAACAATATATATTCGAACGAAACTCGGCGTTGTTTGCTAAAGTCGTGTTTTCTAAGCTCTTCCAATATTTTTGAAAGTGGAAAAGATTTCTCGATTGGCATAAGTTCCATTCTGTCTTGCGAAAATGGAGAATGAAGACTGATTGCTAAATGGCATTGTGACTTTTCAAGAAAAACCTTCATTCCTGGAATTAATCCAATTGATGAAACCGTTATTCTGCGTGGACTCCATGCATATCCATAATCAGCAGTTAATATTTCCAACGAACGAAGCAGTGGCAATGTGTTATCAAATGGTTCACCCATTCCCATAAATACAAGGTTGGTCAATGTTTCTGCTTCTGGAATAGACATTATTTGATTCATGATTTCGGCAGTAGTCAATTGAGCTACAAATCCTTGTTTACCTGTCATACAAAACAAGCAGCCCATTTTGCACCCAACTTGTGAAGAAACGCATAAAGTTGCTCTGTCATCCTCAGGAATATACACAGTTTCTATATAATGACCGCCTTCAGTTTGGAAAAGATATTTTTTTGTGCCATCTTCCGATACGGCAGTTTGTGAAGGTAAATTACGACCAATTTCATATTTCTCTTTCAGCAATTCACGGTTTTTTGCTGAAATGTTTGACATCTCATCAATTGTGAAAGCACGCTTTTTATACAGCCATTCCGAAAGTTGCTTGGCAGTAAAACCAGGCATTCCTAATTCCGAAACAATTAATTTTAATTCTTCCAGTGTTTTTCCTACAAGCGATATTTTATTCATAATTATAATGACGGGGAATGATTAATTGTCTAATTTATAGCTGTTTAAATTTATTTGGAATGCAAGTAATACCAACTGTAAATTTAAAACAGTCCAATCTGTTTTAAATGTATACTGTTGTTAATGCCGATTGCAAATTCCGCTTGCGGAAGGCTTTCAAACAAATTGGACAATC
>JAAFGX010000051.1 GCA_010365115.1 Paludibacter sp. | reverse complement strand
TCCACCTCTTCCCATTCCGAACAGAGAAGTTAAGCCTGACCACGTCGATGGTACTGCCGCAAGGTGGGAGAGTAGATAGCCGCCGTTTTTAAAGAGTAATCACATTCATTTGTGGTTATTCTTTTTTTTTTGTACTTTTGCAACTTCAATTTTAAACCAAAATATGTATACAAATTATCAAAATACAAGTTCTACAATCAGGTTCCGTAGATGGAGCAGGGCTGGCTATGCTGTATTTTGTAGTTTGGGAAACAATGTAACTATTGGTTGTTTGGATATTGCAACATCTGATAAATCTCTTCAAAAATCAGTTTCGAATGCTAACAATAAAGTAAGTAGTTGTTATACTGATGTTGAATCTGAAGAAAGTAACATAGAGAAATCCGAATTAAAGCTAACGAAATTTCAATTGTTGCAGACAATGTTATCAGAAATTACTTTTGATAGCGCTGCTGCGTGCGAGATTCATTTATATACATTTATCATTCATCATAGCGGTTGAAATGGGTTAGTCCTGTTTCAACCGCTTTTAATTTATTCATTATGAGAAACGTTTTTATTCTTTCTTTCTTAGTCGTGTTAGTTTTTCAAGGTGCTTTGTCACAACAAAAATCGGATTCATTAACTGTGGATTTGTCAGAATTACAGGTGAATGCCAACAGGAATAAGTTGTATTCAGAAATGGGGCGCATCTTGACCATTATTGATAAATCAGAGATTAGTCGTTCTGCCGTTCAGAGTATTGATCAGTTGCTGGATTATGTGGCTGGTATTGATATTCGTCAACGTGGTACAAACACCACTCAAGCAGATATTTCGATTCGAGGAGGTTCGTTTGACCAAGTGTTGGTGTTGTTGAACGGTGTAAATATAACCGATCCACAAACAGGACACTTTAACCTGGATATTCCATTGAATTTGTCAGACGTAAGTCGCATTGAAATTCTACAAGGTTCATCAGCAAGAGTGCTTGGTCCAAATGCATTCAGTGGTGCCATCAATATCGTAACTGAAAGTTCAGCTAAAAAAACATTAAATGCAGAACTTACAGGTGGAAGTTATAGTACATTCGGTCAATCAGTTTCCGGAAACTTTGGCACGAACAAATTACATACATTTGCCTCGCTAAACCACAAAAGTAGTAAGGGTTATATGGCTAATACGGATTTTAATTTCAGCAATGCGTTTGTTCAATCGACTTTAAATACGAAGAATGCAGGAAAATTTAATTTGCAGTTGGCAGGACAGCTGAAAGATTTTGGTGCAAATGGTTTCTATTCACTCAAATATCCAAATCAACGTGAAAATACCAAGACTTATTTTACATCACTTGACTGGTCGTTAACTAAAGGAAAGTTTATGTTCACTTCGCAGGTAAATTGGCGACGTCATCACGATAGGTATGAATTGGATCATAATATAGAGGGTGGTTATAAATATCACATGACAGATGTAACAGGAGGAAAGTTATCTGCCAGTTATTTGTCGAATATTGGAAAGACAACTTTAGGTTTCAATTTGAGAAATGAACATATTTTTAGTACAGCATTAGGCAATACAATGTCAAATCCTGATTCACTTGCAATTCCATATGAACCAAATTTGTTCTTTAAGAAATCCTATAATAGAACTGTTTATAGTGGAATGTTTGACCACTCGTTAAGCTTGGGGAAATGGTATTTGTCGGTAGGGTTTGCCACAAGTTATAGTGCCGATTTTAAATCAACTACCTACGGTGGCATTGATTTGGGATATTTTATTACAAGAGATATGAAGGTATATGCATCTGCAAACTCAGCTACTCGACTCCCTACATTTACAGATTTGTTTTTTGTGAATCCAGCACAAAAAGGCAATCCATTGCTTAAACCGGAACAATCTCAGACTATCGAAATTGGTACTAAAATTAATCAACTTCATTGGGGCTTAAATGCAGATATTTATTATAGAATGGGTAAAAATGTGATTGATTGGGTAAAACTAACTTCTGCATCGGCAAAATACGAGGCAATGAACTTGTCGAGTATAAATGCTTTGGGTGGTGATATTACTGCGGAATATCGTTTTAAGGGAGTATTTATAAAAAAACTATCTGTCGGTTATTCCTATTTGACGCTGGATAAGGCTGCAGTGGGATTTGACTCAAAATACGCATTAGACTATTTGAAAAACAAGGTAACAGTGACAATAGATCATTCTATTTTCCGTAAGTTGAGTGCTTCTTGGAAATTGGCTTATCAAAATCGATCTGGTACTTATGATGCTAATACTGTTATTGGAAAACCAGCCATAATGACTAATTATTCGCCATATTTTCTGCTTGACGGTCGTTTGCTATGGACTGAAAAACATTTTGATGTATTTGGCGATGTGAATAATATCCTCAATGTAAAATTTGCAGATTATGGTGGATTAACTCAGCCGGGCGTTAATTTTAATGTAGGAATAAGATTAAAATTATAACAACAACCCCTAACCCCTAAAGGGGAATTAAATTAGCACTGTCTCGTATTTTGTTAGTTTTATTTTTTTCTAAATTTATGCCAGCTACTTCTTAAAGTCCCCTTTAGGGGATTTAGGGGTCAACTATCAACTATATATTTACTTCGCTTTCAAAAGATCCATCCGCCACAAAAGTACAAATTTTATCACCTTTTTTTACTTGTTTTGCTGAAGTAATTCGCTTCCCGTTTAATGTAGTAATCGTATATCCATGTTTCAATAAGAAATTTGGCGAATGCGTCTCAATGTTTTTCTCGAGCAATATGAGTTTGTTGTTTTGTTTTAAAAAAAGCATACGTATGTTTGAACGAAGGCGACTTTTTTGATGTTCTAGCAAATGTGTTTTTTGAACCACCCAGCTTCGCAATGTTTGTTTAATACGCATTTGGGTTTGATCAACAAATCGAAATTCGTTTTCAATTTTGTTTTTAATCAGATACTGAATGTCAGCTAGAATGTTTACTACTTTATTTTCGACAATTTGCAGACTGGAAATCAAGAATTCAGCAGCTGCTGTTGGTGTTTTTACCGAAGTGTGCGCCACCATATCCAAAATGGAAACATCTCGTTGATGACCAATTCCAGCTATAATTGGCAAAGGGAATTGGGCGCAATTCAATGCTAGTTCGTACGAATCGAAACAAGCCAAATCGGTAGTTGCTCCTCCGCCCCGAATAATTACAACTAAGTCGAATAGTTCAACGTTCTGATAAATTTTTTCTAATGCACCAATTATTGATATTTCAGCTTGTTCACCTTGCATTATTGCATGGAAAAGTTTGGTGTAAAAGGCAAAATGCGATGAATCGTTGTTCAATTGGTTGCAAAAATCATCGTATCCGGCAGCCGTAGCGGATGAAATAATGGCAATGCGCTGTGGGAGTTCAGGAATTTCCAATTGCTTGTTCATTTCCACGATGCCATCTTCTTCCAATTGGCGGATAATCCGCAACCGACGAGCCGCCATTTCCCCAATTGTAAATGTGGGATCAATATCGCGAATATTCAAACTAAATCCGTAAACACCGTGAAATTCAGCACTCACGGCGACTAACACATTTAATCCCGAACGCAATGATTGTCCGGTGGTGCTTTCGAAATATGGTTTTAGCATTCGGTAAGTGGAAGCCCAAATTGTTGCTTTTGTTTTTGCAAGCAGTGCATCCGAATCGCTGTCCTTTTCAATCAACTCCAGATAACAATGTCCGCCGGGATTTTCGCGCAATTCGCTTATTTCTGCTCGAATCCATACAGGAGTGTCGAATGTTTGACGAATGGTTTGTTGAATTTGATCCGTAAGTTCGGAAAGTGTTATGGAAGTCATTTTTGTATTAATATTTTTCTCGTTTCTGAAATTCCATTACCAAAAATACAAACGGCATAAATTCCAACTGGAAATTTAGCAACATTAATACTATTCATAGTTTCGCTCATAGGTCTTTGCAACATCATTTTGCCGTTCATTGCATAAAGTTGTATCGTTTTACCTATTGATTCCATTCGGTTTGGCATCCAAATTTGGATAGTCATATTGTTAAAGTCATAAGCTAAATTGAAGTTTTTATTAGCTTCAATTTCAGTAAAACCGGTAAAAAAAGGAAGGTTCCTGGCTGCATATTCAAAATTTGGAACTCCGTAACCCATTTGTGCTGTTGGATTATTGAACAGAGAAGCACTATTTATTACATTCTGAATTAAAGTGGCAACATTGTAAGGCGGAAACGTTTTTTTTGCAGCTTGTAAATAACTGGCCATCATTCCTGCTAAAACTGGTGATGAATAGGATGTTCCATTTCCATAAACTCGAATTCCATTGGTATTGATTACTGAAGTTGAAGTTCCTTGTGCGCAAATTTCAGGCTTTACGCGGCCGTCAGAACTTGGACCAAAAGACGAAAAAACACTAGGCAAACCGTCGGCTTGAACACCTCCGGCAGTAACAATTCCCTGCGCATCGGCAGGAGACCCAATATAATGCCAACTTTTAGACCCTTCGTTCCCTGCGCTTATAACCAAAATCATTCCTTTTTTGCTGGCTAAATTAGCTGCTCGGCTTGCACGTGAAACAGTTCCATTCATGTCGGCATAACTAAAACTCATGCTCGTATCATCGAATGTGTAATACCCAAGCGATGAATTCACAACATCAACACCCACACTATCGGCAAACTCAATGCCTGAAGACCAGAAATCGGTTTCCACCTTATATTCAGTTGGTGCATATTCCGTTCGGATGAGCCAATAGGATGCATCAGGTGCAGTTCCCAAATATTGATTCGGCAGATTTCCTGTCATAATCGACAAAACATTAGCGCCATGAGCATCTTCTGCATAGATATTCGAGTTAGGATTAATGATGTCTTTTGTTCCCAGCAATCGCCCTTGCAGCCGCAAACTATCAAAAGCCGGATTTGTATTTACATTCATAAATCCAGCATCAATAACTCCAACATGTATATTTTTGCCACGAAAACCGTTGTCGTGTAAAAATTTACCGCTTATCTGATTTATTTGCGTATTGGCAGTTCCATATTCAAAAGTGACTTCACTTTTAATTTTTCTGGGAGAACCTGATGGTGGCAGTTCGTTTTTTCCGGTATATTGGACCCATTTTACAAAAGGCAAAGCCCTAACCAAACTCATTTTACTTGAATCCTCGAGCAATACGGTGGCTCCATTCATCCATTTGCTTTTGTTATGAACTGGAATTCCGATAGATTCAATTTGTTGCAAATACGATGGATTGACAGGCAAATCGGTTGAATCGTAGCTAATAGCAAATGCAGTTCTTCGCTCAATTGCTCGTTGTGAAAGATATTGCGAAGGATTTGACAATGAATAAGGCGTGTCGTTTTTGTTGGAAAACTGAACATAAAAATAGTAGGTGGTTGTAACCGCCTGCATGGATAGAGACAAAAAAAGCAATACTACCAATAGAAATGCTGTAAAACGGTTGGTTGAAAAATGATTTTTCATAAAAGTATGATATTAATTGGTACAAAAATACGATTATTTCAACAGATAGGATATTTTATAATGATATTTAAAACAACTATCTCAGATATTTTGAAAATAGTAATATGTTGTAAAGAATTGATGAGCCCTATGTTTTAAAAAAATCAATCATAGCAGTTTCCTT
This sequence comes from Paludibacter sp., assembly GCA_010365115.1. Classification (GTDB taxonomy): domain Bacteria; phylum Bacteroidota; class Bacteroidia; order Bacteroidales; family Paludibacteraceae; genus Paludibacter. The sequence continues at coordinate 20,925 of JAAFGX010000051.1, read as the reverse complement.
TTTGAATTAAAATGATTTATTAAACAATTTGTTCAAGTTAAAATTTAAAAAATAATTGTACATTTGCTTCCGATTCTAATTGCTGCATTTCTCACAAGTATAATCATATTGTAACTATATAATAATCAAAATAATGAGTCAACAAAAATTATTCAATTTTAATTTTATCAAAATTGCTTGTGCATTAGTATTTGCTGTTTCAACTTCTATCCATGCATCACAATTCAATAATTATCAAAATGTTGAAGATTCGATTTATTCTGTTGTTGAAATAATGCCTGAGTTTCCGGGTGGCGAAAGAGAATTAATTGGCTTTTTGAACAAAACCATCAACTATCCTGAAAAAGCACTTAAAAAAATGGAATTTGGCAAAGTTATAGTTCAATTTGTTATCAATAAACACGGAAAAGTTGAAAAACCTGTCATTATACGCGGTGTATCTACTAGTTTAGACGAGGAAGCTTTGCGGGTTATCGGGTTATTGCCCGACTGGATTCCAGGAGAACAAGCTGGAGAGAAAGTTGCAGTGTATCGTATTCTACCTATTAATTTTAAAAGTTTATCACCCGAAGAACTTTGGGAGCCAACTGAAAATACACTTATTTTACTTGATAGTGTAAAAATGCCTGCTAAATTTGTAATTGGTATTTTGAATCCGGAAAAATTAGAATCGGTTAATGTTTTAAAGCCTTTTCCAAAAGAAGAAAAAACAAGATTGATCGATAAATATGGCAAACAAGCTGCCGAAGGGGTAATTTTGATAACAACCAAAAAGGACGAAATACAATATTCGTTAGCCGACTCAACCGACAATACTATAAATGCAGGCTGTAAAGAACCGGCAAGCGTTCCCGAATTTCAGGGTGGAAAAGCTATATTGTTTAATTACCTCGCCGATAGCATTCAATATCCATTTGTTGCAAAAAGAATGAAAACTGAGGGAAAAGTTTTTGTTCAATTTCTGGTAAATACAAACGGTAAAATTGATGATGCGAAAGTCGTTAGGTCGGTCGATTATTTTCTGGATAAAGAAGCATTGCGGGTAATAAATTCTATGCCGCCATGGACTCCAGGCAAAAAGTGTACTGAAAAGTTGAATATTCTCGTAACCATGCCGGTTACCTTTAAACTGGACATTCCTACTACCGAAAAAGCTTGGCAACGAAATGAAAAAACCATTGTTCTTTTAAATGGAGTACGATTGCCTTCAACTTTTAATCTGGATTGGTTGAATTATGGTAATATCGTTTCTTACAAAGTGCTGCAACCCGAAACCAAAGAAATTACGAAAAAAATGGTGGCTGAATTTGGCAAAGATGCTGTGAATGGCGTAATACTGATAGGAACAGAAAAGTAAGAAATTCTATATTGTGTTTTATTTCATTTCCAAAAAATATAAAATAGTTTCCAAAAAATAAATCACAATTATGATTATCACAAAACTTAATATTAGTCCGGTCATCAAACTGACATTCGCTTTTTTATTGACTTCTGCTTTTTTATTTTCCTCGGTTACAGAAAAAATCGAAAACTCAGTTACAACTTTAATCACGGAAGACTCAGTGTATGCTGTAACGGAGAAAATGCCCCAGTTTCCTGGTGGAGATGCCGCCCGTATTGAATTTTTAAAACAAAATGTGCATTATCCTGAAGAAGCACAGAAAAATCAGGAACAGGGAAGAGTTATCGTTCAGTTTGTGATAAACTCGTTGGGTGAAATAAAAAATGCAAAAGTAGTAAAAAGCATTTCTTCAAGTCTAAATCAGGAAGCATTACGGGTAATCAACTCATTTCCGACATGGATTCCCGGGTCACAAAACGGAAAATCAGTTTCGGTCTATCAGCTAATGCCTGTTTCATTTAAATATACGCCTATTCCAAAAGACACTACAACATGGAATATAAACGACAGTACAGTTATTGTAATTGACAGTCTGAAAATGCCTTTAAATTTCAATCTTAGTGTATTAAATCCCACTCGAATTGATTCTGTAACATTTCTTAAACCTTTTCCGGAAGAAACAAAAGCCGAATTAATTAAACAATACGGTGTGCTTGCGGAGAAAGGAGTGATTTTATTAAAAACAAAAAAAGAAGAATTTGAATTTTTTGAATACACGCCCGACTCGACAATTTCAGTCTCTGATTCATCTAAAACAGTAGAAAAGCCGGAATTCCCTGGAGGAGAAAACGAATTATTTAAATTCCTGATTAATAATATTAAGTATCCAGTAATCGCACAGGAAAACGGTATACAGGGAAAGGTTGTTGTTCAATGTGTTATTACCAGTCTGGGTAAAATTAAGAATGTAACTGTTTTGAAAAGTGTAGACTCCTATCTGGACTTTGAAGCAATGCGCGTAACGAGTTTAATGCCTGACTGGACACCCGCCAAGTTGAATGGAAAACCAGTAAATGTAAAATATACATTGCCGGTAAGCTTTAGACTTCAGGACGGAGGTAAATCTAATTACGATGACTCCTCAGTAAATAATAATGAATGGCAACAAAACGATAAAACAATCGTGATACTTGATAACCAAAGGCTTCCTTCATGTTTTGATTTAAGTTTAATTTCAATTACTAATCTTACCAACTATGTGGTATTGAAACCTGAGAATAAATCAAAAACAAAAAAACTAGTGGAACAATATGGCCCTGATGCGGTAAATGGAGTGATTGTAATTACAAGTATGAAGCAAATCACAAAAGATCGTGTGGTTGAAAATGATTTAAATGGGAATAATATCTATAACGTTGTTGAACAAATGCCAGAATTTCCCGGAGGAGATGCAGCACTAATGAAATTTATATCAAATAATATTAAGTATCCGATTGTTGCAGCTGAAAATCATATTCAGGGTTCTGTAATTTGTTTTTTTGTTGTAGAAACAGATGGTTCAGTTAGCAATGTGCAAGTTGGGCGTGGAGTGGAAACGTCACTGGATAATGAAGCTGTCCGAATGATTAAATCCATGCCCAATTGGATTCCAGGGAAACAACGGGGTAAAAATGTAGCCGTAAGATATACATTACCTGTTGGTTTCAGACTGGAATAACTGTTAATTCAAACACTCTCTCAAAAAACATATTTAATACACAACCAACAAAAATTACGTAAACAAGTATTTTTAATAGAAACTTTTTGATAAATTTCAACAAAACCGCAAACCATTTTGATGACAGATTGTTACACATTTTCCAAATAGAATAGAATTTGGACTATTGTTAAACTAAATATTAATTATCATGACAGAAGATCCAATTATTTGCGGTTGCAATGATGTACGTAAATCAAGCATTGTAAGCGCCATCAATGAAAGAGGCTTAAGAACTGCAGAACAAATAAATAAAGAGTTTCATATGGAAAAAGCCTGCTGAGCATGTATTGATGAAGTTCAGCACATACTGAATGAAGTCAGATGAAATTAAAAATCTATATCAAGAAGAGGAAGGCGAAAGTTTTCCTCTTCTGCGTTTTAGAAGCTTGTAATAAATTTTAATCATTGTTAAACCAAAAACTTATTCGTATTTTTGTTTTCTCAAAAAGCTTAGTGAATCTTTGTGTACTTAGTGGTTAAAAAAAAATATGCAACAATACCTTTCCATACTCAAACAATACTGGGGCTACGATGAATTTCGGGCATTGCAGGGCGATATCATCCGCAGCATTGCTTCGGGGAAAGATACGCTCGGGCTCATGCCGACCGGTGGTGGGAAATCGTTGACATTTCAGGTGCCGACTATGGCCATGGAGGGTATTTGCATTGTGGTTACGCCACTTATTGCTTTAATGAAAGATCAGGTGGAAAATCTGAAAAAACGGGGAATAGCAGCTGCCGCTATTTTCTCGGGCATGTCGCACAATGAAATTCTAATGACGTTGGACAATGCCATTTTCGAAGCATACAAATTTCTCTATGTTTCGCCCGAACGTTTGGCTACTCCTATTTTTATAGAAAAAATCAAGCAAGCCAATGTTTGCATGATTGCAGTGGACGAGTCGCATTGTATTTCGCAGTGGGGTTATGATTTTCGTCCATCGTATTTGCGTATTGCTGATATTCGGGAGTTATTGCCCGATGTTCCAATTTTGGCGCTTACAGCTACTGCCACGCCCGAAGTAGTAGATGATATTCAAAAACAATTGCATTTTCGGGAACCTAACTTGTTTCAAAAAAGTTTTCATCGTTCCAATTTGGCTTATGTGGTTCGCACAGTGGAAAATAAAGATGAAAATCTGCTTAAAATACTGAATTCTGTTCCGGGCACTTCGGTGGTGTATGTTCGCAACCGCAAACGAACCAAAGAAATAGCAGATTTTTTGAATGTGAATGGAATATCCGCTGAAAATTTCCACGCAGGATTAAAAAACGAAACCAAAGATGCTAAACAAGCTCGCTGGAAATCCAGTGAAACTCGGGTGATTGTTTCTACCAATGCTTTTGGGATGGGAATTGACAAGGCCGAAGTACGGACCGTGGTACACATGGATTTGCCCGATTCGTTGGAAGCTTATTTTCAGGAAGCGGGCAGGGCAGGGCGTGATGAGCAAAAAGCCTATGCCGTGTTGCTATACAATAATGGTGATGCGGTGAAAATGCGAAAAAGGGTTGCTGATACTTTTCCCGGAAAAGAAATGGTGGTGAAAGTGTACGAAGCATTGGGAAATTATTTGGAAATGGGCGTTGGTTCGGGTCTGGATAAAGTTTTTGCTTTTGATATTGCCGATTTTTGTACCAAATTTAAATTGCCCATATTAATTACTTTCAGCAGTTTGAAAATTCTGCAACAAGCAGGTTATCTTGAACTTACCGACGAACAAGATACTTCGTCGCGCGTATTGTTCACGGTTGGAAAAGACGATTTATATAAATTAAAACACAATGCAGACCAAGAGCGGTTGATTCATATTTTGTTGCGTTCGTACACTGGTTTGTTTACCGATTTGGCTGCCATAAACGAGGATATGTTGGCAAAACGTCTGGAGTGGACACGGCAACAAGTGTATGATCTATTAGTAGGTTTGTCAAAGGAACAGATTATTAAATATATTCCACGAAAAAAAACGCCTTTTCTCACTTTTGTGCGCGAACGCGAAGCCACCGAAAGAATTATTTTGAGCAAAGAAACCTATGATGACCGCCGTGACCGCTACATTTTACGGGTGAAAAGTGTGTTGGATTATGCTCAGGAAGAAAATATTTGTCGAAGTCAGGTTTTGCTTTCTTATTTTGGAGAAAAAGATACAAAAATATGCGGAAAATGTGATATTTGCCTGAAAAAGAAAGAAACACACGTAACCGATATTGATTTTGTAACCATTAGAAAAGCAATTCTTGAAAATTTATCAATTGATTCAATGAATCTAAACGTATTGGTAAAAAAAATTCCATTCAAAGAGCCTAAAGTATTGCAAGTAATTCGTTTTATGATGGATAACGGACTAATTGAAGAAGATAATAAGATGAAATTACAAACAAAAGACAAACCAAAACAAGCTTAAAATTAAGATTATCTGACATACAATAAGTCGCAAATCTCAATCTTCAAAAACTTACAAACGAAATATCATTTGTTTGTTTTGAATTTTAGTATCTTTGAGCCCATTAATTCCTCTGGCAAAACAAATAATGGACAAAGAAAACAAATTGAAGTATTACGGTTGGGAATTGGGCGACCGGTACGATGGGTGGCGTGTACGGAATGTAGACGCCCTTTTTACAGTAGCACCTTTTATTCTTACAAAACGTGTCGATTCGGAAGTGTTTTTTGAAATCAAAATTCCGATTGACACAGTCGAAGAATTTATACGAAGTCACAAAAAAGACATGCCTGATTTATCGATTATGCAAGTTGTAATGGCTTCGGTTATCCGACTTGTTTCACAACGACCATATGTCAACCGGTTTATTGTATGGAACAAGATTTTTGCAAGAAATCATGTGAGTTTTTCACTTGCAATAAAACGGTCGATGACGGTTCAAGGAGAAGAAACTGTGATAAAACCTTATTTTTTACCGACCGATACTTTACATGATGTTGTCAGAAAAACAAAACTGGAACTTGAGAACAATCAACAGGTAGGACAGGAAAATTCGTCGGATTCTATTTCGAAAATGATGGGATTATTGCCTGATTTCCTACTGCGCTTACTCATTTATCTGGTAAAAAAAATGGATCATGTGGGAATAATGCCTAAAGTTTTCTTTCGAGCAAGTCCGTTTCACACCACGATGTTCTTTACCAATATAGGTTCAATTGGAATTGAATCAATTTATCATCATCTTTACGAATTTGGGACTTGCAGCATGTTTGCCGCAATGGGTAAGAAAACTAAAAAATATGTAGTTGATAAAGACGGGATTCCACGCTCCGAAAAAACAATCAAATTAAAATTCGTACTTGATGAAAGGATTTGCGACGGTTTCTATTATGCAACATCTATACGAATGCTTGAAAAAATCATTACCAATCCGGCTCAGTTATTACTTCCACCTGAAAATGTAGTTGTAGACGATGGAGTAGGAAGAAAAAGAAAAGACATTTAATGAATTCACAATAAAAGCTTTCCAATCTGGAAAGCTTTTATTTTTACAGTATTCCGCAAAAATTCTTTTATAGTTTCTCTATTTCAACCAATATCTTTTCCATAGCAGCTTGCCAATCAGCAAAAAGCTTTTTGAAATATACTTTCACACGTTTTGGATTATCTTTGCCATCGGGACGATTAATGCGCAATATAAATTCTTTACTCGTTTTCATTATATCCACAGATAGGTCTTCAACATTTTGAAAATCTATGTCTTTAGACATTAAGCAACGTAAATAAATATCGGCAATCAATTCGGATGAAACAAATTGAATGGTTTTTTTAAGTTTTTTTCTACTAGCCATGGTGCTTTTTTTAATGTTTGTATCACAAATGTAAATCAATAATGTGATAATGCCATAAAAAAAAAGAATTGATTTTTCAACAACAATTGACCTTCTTTTATTACGCCTTGAAAATGTGGACATTACTGAAATAAAATTAAAAAAAACTGTTTTTACTTTTCTTTTGTAACTGCGATTTAATAAATCGAATAATTAAAAGTAATTTTGCAAAAAAATAAAATGGCAGCTTTCACGTTAATATCAGCAAAATATCATCCATTAGCTATGACTGTAAAATTCAATGTATCATTTTCGAATATATTAGTTTCAATTTTCATTCTTTTTTCCATAGGATTGACTTCGTGCAACGAAGACAGGTTCTCGACAAACCCAAGTGACAGACTGGAATTCTCAACTGATACGCTTTCATTTGATACCGTTTTTACTACCATTGGCAGTGCAACGTCAAAAATTTTGGTTTACAATCGGAATAATTCAGCATTAAACATCAGTCAGATCCATTTGGCTGGGGGCAAAAATTCATCGTTTCGGATTAATGTAGATGGAAGTCTTAATGAATATAATCAATTTGCCGATATTGAAATTCGAGCCCATGATAGTTTGTATATTTTTGTGCAAGTTACAGTAGATGTTTCCGATCCTCAATCTCCAATGTTTATAGAAGATTCGTTGATATTCAGTACAAATGGAGTAAATCAAAATGTAAAGCTTCAAGCATACGGACAGGATATGGAACCACTCAAAAATTTGTATATACAAAACGATACTGTTCTAACTGCCAAAAAACCGTATTTGGTGTATGGTTATTTAGCTATCGATACAGCAAAAACGCTCACTTTGATGCCTGGTTGCAAGTTGTTTTTTCACAATAATGCAAATTTGATAGTTTATGGCAATCTAAAAGCAGAAGGTACTGCTGCAGAACCCATTATTATGCGAGGAGATAGATTGGATAAAATTAAATTTGAAACTCCGTTCCCCTACAATAATGTGGCTGGACAGTGGGGAGGAATTTATTTGCTTTGGAAAGGTGGAAAACACGTTTTGAAACATGTGAATATGAATAGCGGGTATGTTGGCATTTATTTTTCGAATAATGATAAAAACACACTTCCACGATTAGATATAACTGATTCCCGAATTCATAATTTTTTACTTTATGGATTAGTTGTGCAAAATGGAAACGTGACGGTTGTAAATACAGAAATATCCAACTCAAGTAGTTATACGGTGTATTTAAATGGAGGAAAACATACGTTTATTCAAAGTACAATCGCAAATTATTTTAACAATAGCAATGTACAACCAGTTACACGGGATAAAAAACCCGCCGTAATGATTATGAATCTGAACCGTATTGCACCTATGGAAACTGTTTTCAGAAATTGCGTAATAAGCGGAAGTGCCGAAAACGAATTCAGTTTGGCAAGCAGATTTATGGAGCAATACAATGGCATTTTTAATCATTGTTATATTCGCAAACCCGATTCGTTGAAACTTAATCAGTTTACCAACATTCGGTGGTCGGAAATAAAGGATACTGTTTTTAAAGATACTCGATATGATTATATCAAAAATACGTATTTCAATTTCACTCCCGATTCTGTGTCACCGGCACGCGGATTGGCTGATAAAACAATTGCTTCGCAATATCCGCTTGATTTGAATGGCAATAACAGAATGGACGATGGCGAACCGGATGCTGGGGCATACGAGTGGAAACCCGTCAAATGACATGAAGTGGTTGAATGTTCAGAATGTACAAAAAAAGCCTTGTTATTTAACTATTTATTTGAAAGATATATTTGACTTGGCTCTCCCGTTTTCGAGATGTACGTTTCGCTCCATTGGCTCTCCCGCTTGGGCGGGATGTCGAGTACTCCATTGACTCTTGTCTCTTGTCTCTATTATCTCATTAAGCCATTTTAAACGGATCATTTCTCAAATATTCAGGCGCTGAACCTATCGGCTCACCCGGTCCCAATGGAGGCTTAACAGATTGGAGTTGCAATGAAATATCTTTATCCAGTTCGATTCTTTTTACAAGAGGTGAACTGTATTTTCGCTTTTTATCGTTGAAATTTTCCATATCATTAATTTTTCTGTTATTCCTGAATTATTTAATTACAACTTTAGTTCTAATGTTCTTACCACCATTCTTTACCTGAACGATATAAACCCCTGGAAGATACGAATTATCCACAACGGTACAAGTGCTTGTTACTAATTTTGTGGCAATTTTTTGTCCTGTGGAGTTAAACACGGTAATCAATCCTTTCCCGTTTATTTCACCTTTCATACTGACAGCAATCAGATTATTCTCATTCCGGTAAACCAAAATATCCTGATCATTGTGTTCATTTAATCCGTTAACTGAGGATGAAGTCTTGAAAATTAAACTGAACCGGTTTGTAGTTTTGACAACTTCAGAACTGAAACTATATTCAGACCCAACGGTTAACTCTGATTCGGTATTCTGCAATTTATCTTTTAAAATAACGTGGACATTTGCATCGAAGTTGTTTATTTCGCTTGCTTTCAGACTAAATAAATTAGTTGGCGACTGGTTGGTGCTGAATCCCAATGGAATTTCCGTATCAAGCGGAATATTATTCATTCCATTAATCACTAATTGTTCGCTTCCTGCCAAAGTATAAATTTCAGGAACTGTGGAGGTGCTTCCGTTCATCATTTTTGGTGAATCAAAATCATCAAAATTGTCTGACGCATTTGGATTAAAATGAATCACTGTTTCGTCTTCAATTGTTCCATTTGATATTTGCAAGCGCACTAATTGGCGTGTAGATTTTCTTGCCGATGGGGCTTTTAATATATTTCCGGTAATATCGTTATGTCCACGTGCGGAGTTCAGAAAACCAATCGAACCAGTTCCACCTGCAACACGTACCCAAAATGCCTGCATTGGAGGAATCCATTTAGTAACTTTTGCAGGAACTGCGATGCCTTCTCCATCGTAACCTTTACCGTCTAATGAATTATAGGTGTAGAACTTATATGCTGATCCTTCTACCGTTCTATACCACATGGTGGAATTTAAATTTGTCTTGGTTACCTTAGACCAATCCAAATACGATGGATATGGATTCCCCACCAGATTGAAACCATCTTTTACTCCTGTACTTGAGAGAGTTAACGGATTTACAATAGTTGTAGATATATCACCAGTATTGAGCGTGCCGTTAAAGGTAATAATTCCATTGGTACTTGCTGTACTTCCATTGGTAGCTATATATCCTTTGGTAGCAATAAGTTGTTCTGTAGATCCCTGTGTCCAGGGAGAATTTACACCTGTACCGGAACCTTTTGTTTCATCATACCAAACTAACGATGATGGTTTGCTGGTAGCAGTAGATGTGGATAATATTTCAGAAGCAGTGGCTGTGCTGGCAACAGGACTGGAAATGTACCAGTTACGACCGCCGGTAAGGAATTGCTCTACTGTACCTGTTATAGGTGTTGGGTTAGCATTGGTACGGGCATCTACAAAAGTTCCTGTACCCAAGGCAGAACTTTGCATCGTTACTGGGGCTGTTAAGTTGAAACCATCGGCAAGTGTAAGTTTGCCACCGGAAGCTACAGTAACGGAGTTGAAGGTTTTGTAAGCATTTACATTTAAATTGCCACCGCTAGCAACAATAATGTTACAAGTTGGACAGTCACCTAAAGTTGAAGCATCAATGGATAAACCTAAAGCTTTTATTGCAGTTATTGTATTCGAATTTGCACTGGTACTATTTCCACCCACTGTACGAACACGATAATAAAAAGTGTTATTTGATGAATTATCCATTACAAATAGGGAGGTGCCGGAAACAGATAAATCATTGTAACCCGAAATACGATATTCTGGTTTTCCTATAATAAGGATATCATCAATTCTACTAGTGCCTCCACTTGCAACTGTTGTACCAACAACACTATTATTAGTTTTCATAATCCATCGGATTGAAATTGTATTTTGATTATCGCAAGTTGTAGGAAGATTTAAATTATCAATTACCCCGGTTGTAAAATCGTTAGCAACAGTAATTGAACCACCAATTACATCTGTCCAAGCATCAACTCCAACTTTATATTGAATTTTAAAATCCATCGGTCCTGTATTAGATGATCTTTGTTTTGATGATACAGTAAGTTCGTTATAACCTGTAGAATTTATATCCACTTGCCAATATTTAGTATCTGATCCACTTTGCCAAGTACTTATAGATGGAGCCTGAGTAGTTGCACCACTCACATCACTAATTGTTCCCGCAGTATTTGTAAGAGTTTTAGTTATATTTTTTGTAGAAGCATTATTGGGTGTTAAAATGATTCCAGATGTTGGAAATGACCAACCAGCAATTGTTGTTGAAGAACCAACAAAATCAATAATTGTTGAAACATCTAACATATAATCACTTGCTCCATCAACTGCATTCCAATTTGCAGTAAAACCGATGGCAATAGGACTTGTTGCCGCAGTGGCAGTTGGTGCTGATAAATTATTGGTTGTAGCATTCGTTACAACTCCACTTGAGAAATTATTTGATCCATCGAATGAAAAAGCTTTATAATAATAAGTTGTATTAGCATTTAAACCAGTATGATTAGGTAATGCTGCTACACTTCCTTTATAAACAATATTCCCTCCGGCAAACGAATCCCCGACGATTCCAACTTCTACTCCATCAGTGGGCTGTGTAAATGTTCCAGTGCCATTTGTTACGACAACAATATTATCTCCGTTTCCGTTAGCTGTGGCAGTTAGGTTAATTTGGGAAGATGAAGATGTTGTAACTGTAAAAGTTTCAGGATTACTAACTGATGATATTGCTGCAACTGTTCCATTTAATTGAACATTTACTACATTAGTTGAAACATCGAATCCGCCAGTTCCGGCAGTTGTAGTAGCTCCATATCCGTAAATTCGAAAAGTAGTTGCTGAAGTAAGGTTCGTTAAGCCTTCTATTGTTATTGTATTAACAGTTCCCATTGCAGCAACGGTTGATATTGTTCCCAAATCTGATGAATAACTATCTACTGATGATCTTAACGTAACACTTTTTGGACCAGTTTCTGATTTATCCCATTGAAAAGCAAATGATGTTGGGGTAAATGAATAGCTTGAATATGGAGTAACAATAAATTGAATATAATCATTGCCTGTTATAGCCTCAACTAATGTATTTCCAGCTAATGTATTTCCAGTATTAAACCAACCTGAACCACCAAAACGATTTCCATTAGCAGCAGCAGTTATGACTCCTTGAGTAAGATTAGCTGAGTAAATATGAGAATCGTTAAATACACTTGGCTCAGTAGTTTCAGTTCCAGCATTGCCAAAAGTATTCCATTGTAATAATTGGCCCCACCCCTCACTCACACTCAACCCAACCATCACCACCAAAATACCCAAAAACCGAAAAAAAGAGTTGTTTCGTCTCGAAACAGAAGTTACAAACTTTAAATCGTACATAATATTAAAATTAATTGTTTTGAAATATGCATAAATGTTAGGAAGACATGGAAATAAGGATTTTTATTTTAATTTATCTTAAATAATTTACAAAATTATACTATATTTTATGAATATGCAATTAATATTCAATTATTTTATCAAAAAATAATATCCATTTCAAAGACATTACATAAATGCTTGATTATAAAGATTGCTTATCCCCTTTAGTGAAAATTAAAATATATGGGTTGCAATAATTTATTAAACTTAACTCATGAATCGGGCGTTAAAATAAGTACCATGCCTAGTGCGAGTTCCAAACAAAAAGTATTAAAATAATAATAAGGAACGCATGAATAGGACAATTTTAGTAGTAGCTCTTTTGATTTCTGTAACAGCATTCATTGCTCAGAAAAATCATCTGAATTATGATGTTCTTATCCGAACAGGAGACTCACTGTATCAGGTAAAAGATTTTAAAAATTCAGCTTTTGTATATTTAGAAGCTTTTAACGACCATAATACTAAGATAACAATAAATCAGCGTTATAATGTAGCCTGTTTATGGGCTCTGGCAAACTATCCCGATAGTGCATTTTTCCATTTAAATTATCTTGTTAAGCTCCGTGATTATTCAAATTATGAACATATATAGTCCGACCCTGACTTAAAATCATTGAGCAACAATAGTCAGTGGAATTCATTACTTGAAAAAGTATTGGTCAATAGAAAGAAAGTCTTTCCGAATTTGGAATTAATTGCAGTGAATGGTTTCAAGGTTGAAAGAATTACCTATGGAATGGAAAATAGCCAAAAAGGGAAACCAGTTATTGTATTTGAAAACTGGCGAGGAACAAATTTCGAATATTGGCTTCCGGTGATTCAAGAAATATCAAAGAAGAATACTGTTTTTGCTTATAACCGACCAAGAATAGGAAGTTCGGAAGATGACAACCAACTTCCTTCCATCGACCATATTGTTGAACTCCTCCGACAATCACTTCTCGAAAAAGGACGCATGCTGGCGAAGGTTTGCAACCTGTGTCCTAGTATAACAATGGTCTTTTATCGGCACGGATTGCAAATTCGCGCCAGCAGCGCCAGACTATGATTTCTATGTATTCGATAAAAAAAAACTATGTGTTACTATGATTATACTATTGAGAACCTATGCGGCTGGCTCTTATTTTTTTAAAAAAGGACATTATTTAGTTTCACGTACTTAAAACAAGAAACTCCCAAACTTTCGTCAGGGAGTTTCATAAATCAACGTTTGTATATTATTCTATCGTTTGTGAGTAATACCAAATGAATTTTTATTTCAGCCCAAAGTCAACTTTGGTATAATGCCGATCGAGTATTTCGAGATTCCGCTTGCGGAAGGCATTTCGTAGCATATCGGAGATCCCGTCATACGGGAGGTATAAACAGTACAATCCCGTTTCACGGGATGTTCCATTAGACGCAATTGCCTGCGACAGGCAGGGTCGACATTGGACTGAATTATTTCTGCAATCGGTATCGATTCGCTTTTCAGACGTTCCTGTTCTTTGATCAGTGTGTCAGCCGACACAATATACAGGTAGATGATCCTGAAATTATAATTTCGAGCATTAAACTGGCATCGATTGATTATGACAAAATTTAGAATGAGAATAAAACCAACCGTTAATAATGCATTTAGCCATCTGTACGAGAGTGCTCCACAGTCTCAAGCTATTTCTGATTCAGTTAATTTTCATCCGCAAAACACTCGCAGTTTCAATTATAAAAAATTCAGCAAAGCTAGATAATCAGATGCAAACGTTTAGTTTGAAACTATCTGTTGCGTAAAGATATTTAGCGAATTATCGACTTATTTATGGATGATTTTGACAAAATGATTGGGTTTAAGCACCTAATTATCAAAAAGAAAACAAACCACCATTTCACCTCGAACAATTGCTTAAATTGTATTTTCAGTAATCTCGATTTGGGTTTTGCCCATCACACTTACTTCTACAAAAAGCCAGTTTAACAAACTTATTTTGTTTGAAAAATACAAAACGACTAAAACTATTACTATATTCAATTGTTTTATAATCAAGTTGCTAATGTGAAAAAAAATGTATGTTTTTTCAAATTCATCGGCATAGCTAATGAATACTTTTTTATTTGTAGCAATAATACAGATGTACAAAACGATTGTGCATCGGAATATTTTTTTATTTGTAAACCATAAAACTTAAATACCTGTAAGATGAAAAACAATATTGCGAAAAACACGTTAAAAAAAAGAAATACCCGATCGAAGAAGGTTTTGTTGCCGGCTGAAGTAATTACCATTGAAATTGGTTCAGATGAATGGCTCGATGCAATGAACTCTGAAAAAGACACCAGCATACCCGAAGTTTTGGTCATTACGTCCTATCCACCGCGCGAGTGTGGCATTGCAACGTATTCGCAGGATTTAATATTGGCACTAAATAATAAATTTGGGACCTCATTTTCTTTAAAAGTATGTGCAATAGAGCCTGAGAAAGAAAGTTACAAATACAGTAATGACGTGACATTGGTGTTGAACACCTCCGAACCAAATAACTTTTCCGAATTAGCAAAAAAAATAAATCGTAATTATCACACAAAAATTGTATTGATACAACACGAGTTTGGACTTTTCAAAACTCACGAAGATGATTTTATCCGTTTTCTAAACGAGGTGAAAAAGCCAAAGGTCATTGTTTTTCACACCGTACTCCCACATCCCAATATAATTATAAAAGAACAGGTTCAAAGTATTGCGAAAGCCTGTGGAGCCTTAGTTGTTATGACAAATAATGCAGAAGAATTGCTGATAAACGAATATAATATCCCAAAATCTAAAATTTCTGTAATTGCACACGGAACTCATCTGGTGCAACATTTAAATAAGGATTTTTTAAAAGCTAAATACGGATTAACAGGCCGAAAAGTACTGAGCACTTTTGGATTGCTAAGTTCAGGAAAAAGCATAGAAACAACTTTAAAAGCTTTGCCGGCTATTGTAAAAGAAAACCCGGATGTTATTTTTTTGATAATAGGCAAAACGCATCCCGAAGTAGTGAAAAATGACAGTGAAAAATACCGTGATATGCTAGAATCAACCGTTATTGAATTAGGGATTGAGAATCAGGTACGCTTTATCAACAGTTATCTTTCTTTACCCGATTTGCTTGAATATCTTCAATTGACCGATATTTATCTCTTTACCTCCAACGATCCCAACCAGGCAGTAAGCGGCACTTTTGTATATGCCATGAGTTGCGGTTGTCCCATCATTTCCACACCAATACCTCATGCGAAAGAAGTTTTAACCAAGGAAACGGGCATTATTATCGATTTTCAGGATTCTATGAAATTAGCCGAAAGTGTTATTCTTCTACTTAACGATGAACCATTACGCAAGTCGATCAGCACAAATACATTGCAAAAAATAGTAACTTCGGCGTGGGAAAACTCTGCGGTGGCACATGCAAAACTCTTAGCAAAGCAAACTAAAAATAAGTTAGAAATATCGTATACACTTCCTGAATTAAAACTGGACCATTTTGAAAAAATGACAACCGATTTTGGGATGATTCAGTTTTCGAAAATTAATCAACCTGACTTTCATTCGGGATACACACTGGATGATAATGCCAGAGCTTTAATAGCATTGGTGATGCATTATGAGGCCGCAAAGGATGAAAACGATTTGTTACCAATACAAACTTATCTGAATTTTATTAAATATTGTCAGAAACCTTCCGGAAGTTTTTTGAATTATATTGACATTAATGAGGTTTTTACAGAACAAAACAACACCGTGAATCTCGACGATGCCAACGGTAGAGCTATTTGGGCGCTGGGATTTTTCATCTCCCGAAAATCGATATTACCGAATGAAATGGTGTTAGTTGCAATGGACATACTGCAACTGGCATTGCCTCGTTTGGAAACAGTTCACTCTGCGCGTGCAATGGCATTTATTATCAAAGGTTTGTATTTCTATAACAAGGAATTTAAAACACGAGAGAATGTGAAGCTCGTGGAACTGCTGGCAGAGCGCATGGTGGTGATGTACATGAACGAGTCAGAGAAAAACTGGGAATGGTTTGAAAGTTATCTGACTTACGCCAATAGCATTTTGCCTGAAGCAATGTTATATTCCTGGCAGATTACCGGTAATTTGCTCTATAAAGGTATTGCTCGCGAATCGCTTGATTTCTTGCTCTTGAATATTTTCAACAAAAACGGAATAGAAGTAGTTTCGAACAGAAGCAGGTTCAACAAAGGAGAAATAGCTCCAAAGTACGGCGAACAGCCTATTGATGTGGCTTACACTATAATGACGTTAAGTGAATTTTACAAAGAGTTTAAAGATAAAGAGTACCTGAACAAGTTATTTACAGCCTTCAATTGGTTTCTTGGGGAAAACCGGTTACATCAAATTGTTTATAATCCTTGTACAGGAGGATGTTTCGATGGACTGGAAAAAAACAATGTCAATCTGAATCAGGGTGCAGAATCGACAATAAGTTACCAACTGGCGCGTATAACTATTGAAGATTATATTACATGATATAATTCAATAGCATGAAAAAGTTGAATACTTAATTTTTTAACTGGTTCAAAAACAAAAAATAGTCATAAAAAATAAAATTTTAGTAATAATCAACATGTGAAATATGTAATTTATTTCAATAATTATGTAACAATTTCCTAACCAAAGCCTACTACCTTTATAAAATTATAATTAGAATCAATTTTAAAAATTTTGGAAAATGAAAAAAATTAATTTATTTGCACTTTTAATGTTCATTTCATTAAGTGTATCACCGGCATTTGCATCTGCATCCAATTCGAAAAGTGCAGCAACCACTACAGAAATGGAAAGCAAATTAACGAAAGAAGAAGCCAGTAGTTTAACCTCACGTGTGGAAGAAATTCGTGACATGGACAAATCGAATCTGTCCGCCACTGAAAAAAGCGAACTAAAAAGCGAATTGAAGGAAATTAAAGAAACAATAAAGAGTGATCCATATATTTATATTGGTGGAAGTACTCTTTTAATTCTAATTATCTTGTTAATCATTTTGCTTTAATCATCCAGTTGGAATAATCAAAGTAATTATTCAGGAATAGAGTTCTGTGTTCATACAGAACTCTATTTTAATTTTCAACCACAAAAGACTCAATTGAAAATTAAGAAATATAACAAATTAAGAACTCAACCTCAAAAAAACCACCGGTGTTTTTTAAAACAATATTTATTTTTGTGACGGAAATGTTCTTCTATTGTGGTATGGATGATGTTTTATTTTGGTATAGTAGGTTTAAAATATTTCAATTAATTCCCAAACAGCAGAAGTGGCAAAACTAAAATTATTAATCCAATCATTTACCTTTAAACTGATACTGTTTATAGGCATTTTGGTTGTGGGGTATTCTCCGATAGCGCAATCACAGAAATATTTTCAACAAAAAGTAAATGTCAAAATAGATGTCAAATTGAATGATAGTACCCATGAGCTTAGTGCTTATGAAAAAATAGAATACACCAACAATTCGCCGGACACAATTGTTTTCATGTATTTTCATCTGTGGCCAAATGCATATTCCAATAATAAAACAGAGTTAGCAAAACAGATTTTCAGGTTTAAGGGAAAACAAAAGTTATTCAACAATCCTGAATTAGCCGGTAGTATCGATTCATTGGATTTTAAAGTGGATGGACTTCCCGTTCGTTGGATTTTGGTACCCAACCAGCTGGATATTAGCAAAATTATGCTGAACGCTCCGTTACTTCCCGGTGGAAAAATACTTATCACTACCCCTTTTCATGTGAAAATTCCCAAAGGAGTTACTTCTAGAATGGGTCATATTAACCAATCCTATCAAATTTCTCAATGGTTCCCCAAACCTGCTGTTTACGATAAAGATGGGTGGCACCCGATTTCATATCTTGATCAGGGTGAGTTTTATTCCGAATTTGGAAGTTTTGATGTGAACATTACCTTGCCCAAAAATTACATTGTAGCAGCAACCGGAGAACTTCAGAATAAAAAAGAGCTCGAAATGCTCGATTCTCTGGCTGCCGACACCCTCTGGAAAAGCATTAAAATGCTTGGGAAAGTAAAAAAAACCACCTCAACAAATCAAACAAAGACATTAAGATATACCGGAAAAAACATGCATGATTTCGCATGGTTTGCAGATAAGCAATTCAATGTGATGAAAGGTAAAGTGACACTTCCCAAATCGGGCAAAGAAATTACTACATGGATAATGTGCACCCACCGACAAGCACGACTTTGGAAAAATGCCTTAGAATATACAGATCAGGCAATTTTGGGTTTATCAAACTTAATTGGTGATTATCCTTATTCCAATTTTACCATTGTACAAAGTGCTTTGAGTGCCGGTTTAGGAATGGAATATCCGGGCTTGGCAGTAATTGGCATTACTAAAAATGCATACTCTTTGGATGAAGTAATAACTCACGAAGCCGGACATACCTGGTTTTATGGTGCGCTGGGTTCCAATGAGCGACGATACCCGTTTATGGACGAGAGCATTACCAGTAATTATGAAGAACGGTACATGACCAATAAATATCCGGACAAGAAGCTTTGGGAGATTTTATTTAAAAAAGAGAAACAGGCTAAATTCTTCCATGTTGACAAATTGCCATTGCAACGCATGCAAGAACTCACTTGGCTTACTGCATCACGAAACAACATAGAACAACCAATAAATCTGGCTTCTACAGATTATGAGTCCATGAATTATAGCCAAATGATTTACAACAAAGGTTCAATGGGATTCAATTATCTAAGAGCATATCTTGGCGATTCGGTTTACGATTCGGCTATGCAAAGCTATTATCTTGAA
The DNA here is from genome assembly GCA_010365115.1 of Paludibacter sp. GTDB lineage: Bacteria > Bacteroidota > Bacteroidia > Bacteroidales > Paludibacteraceae > Paludibacter. The sequence continues at coordinate 1,676 of JAAFGX010000051.1, read as the reverse complement.
TGGAAATTCCGTCATCCGCAACCGGAGAACCTGCGAAATGCATTTGAAAAGCAGACTGATAAAGAAGTAAGTTGGTTTTTCGATGATTTTCTCGGCACCACCAAACGGCTCGATTACAAAATTGAAAAATTAGAGAACCACAAACTTTTAGTAAAAAATAATGGAGAATTGAATTCTCCAATAGTAATTTGCGGTTTAAATGGTGATTCAATTTGTTTTGAAAAATGGACAGAGGGTTTTGAAGGGGAGAAATGGATTGATATTCCACAAGGTAATTATTCTGAAATAAAAATAGATCCAAATCATGTAATGCCCGAAATGTACCGCTTAAATAATAATATACGAACTTCAGGCATTTTTCCAACCTCCGATCCATTGGTGACACAACTTTTATTTACAGTTGAAAACCCTGAAAAGCGGACGTTGATGTATATTCCAGCAGTTAACTGGAACAAATATGACGGTTTTATGATTGGAATGGCTTTTCACAATGGGCTGATTTCTCCTAAACCGTTAGAATACCTAATTTTACCTTTTTACGCATTTAATAATTCTTCATTAGCCGGATACGGGAGAATAGCGTACAACATTATACCCTATAATAATTTTTTCAGAAAAATATCATTTATTTTGGAAGGAATTCAATTTGGGGCTCCCGGAAGGCAAAATTATCAAAAAGTGATGTCGGGTGTGGAATTGAATTTCAGGACAAACAGCATAACCAGTCCCTTCCGGCAGAAAGTGTACGGACGGTATATTGTAGCCTCTGATTTGGATAAGATTCAAAATGGTATAAATACTACAATGAACTCATTTGTGCAATTCGGTTATAATTTACAAAAAACAGGATTAATTAATCCAGGGAATTTGATGGCTTCTTTAGAATTGAATAAAGCATATCAAAAAGTTTCTTTGGATTTGAATTACAAATACAGTTATAACGGCAAAGGAAACGGTCTGGAAATAAGAGGTTTTGCAGGCTCAATGTTAAATAATACATCAACGGTTCCTTTTTACTCTTTGGCTGCTAGTGGAAGAAGTGGAAATGAATTATACTTGTACGATGATATTTATCCTAATCGTTTTGGGGTATTTCCAGAATCGTTTTGGACAAGACAAATGAATCGCTCTGAGGGTGGAATTATATCGCCAATCAACCAAACTCTTGGATTTAGCAAATGGCTTATTTCACTATCACTTACCAGCAGTTTGCCAGGAAAAGCGAGTCTTACCGGAATTAAACCGTTCGTCAATCTGTTGATAAATGATCATGGACTTTCTACAGGATATAAATCGGTTTTGTTTGCTGAAGCAGGATTTAAAATTGGTATTTTAGATATTTTTGAAATATATGTTCCTTTGTTGGTTTCGAATAATATTCAATCCATTAACGGAACCATAAAGGACAGAGTTCGTGTTGTTTTGAACCTTGATTTATCAAAGCAACTAAAGTAAAAAAAAGAGAATAACAATCAACACTAACTGAGGTTATACAAACAATTGAAAAGCGAATATTATTACATTATATTTAAATAATTATGCAATTTATAGTTCAGTTTAAGTCATCATATTTACAGAAAATGCTCTATAACGAATAAGGTGGGTAATCAATTTTTCCTTATTCACTGATTTGATTTATTTTGTTCAAATTAGACTCCAGAGGAGTCATCTGTGCA
>JAAFGX010000199.1 GCA_010365115.1 Paludibacter sp. | reverse complement strand
TTTTCTATTCTTGCCCTTTCAGCACTACCTAGAGGAATTTTTTTGTTATAAATAGGAGTTTTAACCAGACCACCCCAAGCCATATCGGTATAAACACCGTGGTTAGAGGTTTTTTTCTCGAATACTAAAGCTATTTTCAATTATACCAATCAGGATAGCCTACATGAGTTTGAACCCATTTACCCGCTTTGTTTTTTTTCAATATTACAATGTATGAACTACCTCCTAAACCACCAAACAGACTGGCTTCAGCAACAGTAAAAATGAGATATTCTTTATTTTGATAATAGATAGGCTCTGAAAAATAATAACAGTCATAAAGCGGATGTGAGATATACTTGTTAATAAATGCAGTTGAACCTTGACGTAATTTTTCGAATATTATGTTTTTGTAATTAAAATCATCAGGTTCCCAGCAACATTTACCTCCATCTGATGTAGCTTTTTCTATTTCTCCAATAGTCTTCTTACTATACTTTTTTTTTGCTTTTTCCCATTCATCTTCTTTATAAAATGTCTTGTCTTCTTTTACACCTGTTTTAGTTATTGAGTCGGTAGACACAATTTGATTAATTCGGATCATTCTTAAGGTCATATCAGTATTGATTTTACTACTCATAACCATAATTTTTTTAGAATAATCCTTAATTTTTGTGTCAAAAAAATCATTTAAGGCATCATATTTATCTCTAATGGTGTCATTAATCGCAGTAATTGGATTGTTCTTTTCGACTATATTTTTGTTATGTATAGAGGTGCAACTTATCATAAGAATCGTAATAATGACGGAATACTTTAAGTGTTTCATTTATTTTTATTTAATTACACGGTTTTCCAGTAACATTTGTCCCATAATAGCTAGTTCCAATCTGTTCGGCAATAATTGTATTTTCCAATCTTTTTCTGTCTGTGCTTCCTCCAGGATATTTTTTATTATACGCATCGGTACCCTGCAATCCACTCCACGCCAAATCTATAAATACTTGCTTATCTGAGATAAAAATTGGGAAGTTAATTTTTTTTTGGTATTCTTCTAATGCGGATGCTATTGCGTTAACATATCTGTTTGCCATATCTTCATGTTGTGAAACAACAGGATCAATATTTAGCTTTTCTACATAAAGTTTAAATAATTCTGTAAAATCATTAAAGGGAGCATTAGTTGGGTAGGTGTCATAATCATCTACTACGCTTAGCATTTGAGCGTGTATCATTTCGTGTAATAAAGCTGTTGCTTTATACAGCTGCGTAGCGTTAGAATAAGAATCTTGTGTAACTGTAATTAAATAGTTGTTTTTCGAAATTTTTTTTGTTTCCGCAAAATCCTGTGCATATTGCATAACTCCCATTTTCATATTAACAGTATAAACACTGTTTGCTCCTAGTTTCTTTAAAATAACTGCAATATCATTGTTTGTAGTAGTTTTTAATTTTTCCATGATTGCTTTTGGGCAAGGATCAAGTTCAGTATCGTCAATATTATCTTCGATTGCATTTGCTATGTCTTCAGCTGTTGGTGCTGCGATGCCACCACCGTCTCCATTATGGTAACTATAAAATTCTAATCTTTGAGTAAGTGTATCATCATTATTATAATTACCATCACAAGGGAAAGGCATAATAGTAGTGGTACTTGTTGTGGTAGTACTCACATAATTAATCAATATAATTTCACCCCCAACTGTCCAAACTTCATAACGATCAATAATTTGATGAGTAGTTACTGCATAATTTTCAGAGCACTGAGGCATTTTACTGGTAGCATCAGATTTGGTCAGAAAGGCATTAATACTTTCCGCCAAAACATTCAGATTGTTATTCTCTGAAATATTTCTGGCTTTCCCTTTATAGATCGACATTGATCCTAAATTTTCACCGTTTAACCGAAATACATTTAATGTTCCCGTAAAATCACTAAGTTTTGTAATGGTTTCGGGATAAATAGTACTGCCTTTATTAGTATACACTTCTAGAAAATACGAATGCAAATTTCCTTGCGACTCAATTGCAACCAACTGATATTTTAATGTGCTCTGTAGAAAATTAGATTTCAGTGTACTTGCTGTTTTCTCGTGAGCTGCAATCTCTGAAATTTTAAAACCACCCTTCTCTGTGTCATTTATACTTTCCCAGTTTATTGTTACATTTTCGGCTATATTTACGTTAGAAAATTTATTTAATTCTAACTCTTTTTTTAATTGACTTAGATCGACACTTGTTTTTTTATTTGCAAGCTCTTCATTATTACAGGAAAGCATAAATAGTGACAATAAAAAACAAACAAGATATTTTAAATTTGCTAATGTAGCTTTGTGGTTTGTGGTTTGTGGTTTGTTTCATAGTTTGGTTTATAAAGTTAGTACTATTCATTCAAATAGACTTTACCAAATGTATAGAAAAAAAGTAATAAATAAAATACCCACATTTAGTGATATTTTAAAAAAAATCTTCTTCAGGGTCTTAAACCCTGAAGGGGATGAGTGGAATGAATGGTGACTAAAAAGGCATAGCTTATTATTGGGGATTTTAATAATTTGCGAATCTGCGGTTCATTTTTACAAGTCTAGAATTAAATGTTATTGTACTTCAAATCCTAATTTTGCTCTTACTCTCGCCAGAACACCATTGGCAACAGCCGTAGCTTTTCCGGCACCTATTTTAAGTAAAGCGTCTACTTCAGGAAGGTTGTTTATATAGTAATTGTATTTTTCTCTTTCGGTTTTGAATTTTTCGCATATCAGTTCAAACAAAGCTTGTTTGGCGTGACCATAACCATAGTTTCCACCTTCATAATTAGCACGCATCGCAGCTAGTTGCTCGGCAGTGGCTAACAACGAATAAATGGCAAACGCATTACAAGTCTCTGGATTTTTCGGATCCTCTAGTGGTGTGCTGTCGGTTTCGATGCTCATTACTTGTTTGCGCAACGCCTTGTCGTCTAAGAATATATTAATGATATTGTTAGCCGATTTACTCATTTTTCCGCCATTTGTTCCAGGAATCAGCATGCTGTCTTTCTGAATTTTAGCTTCCGGAATTACGAAGGTTTCGCCCATCTGGTGGTTGAATCTTGAAGCTACATCACGGGTGATTTCTACATGTTGTAATTGATCTTTCCCTACGGGAACTAGTTCAGCGTCATATAATAAAATATCGGCAGCCATTAACATTGGATACGAAAACAATCCTGCGTTTACATCTTCTAATCTATCGGCTTTATCTTTAAACGAATGCGCTAGGGTCAAACGTTGAAAAGGAAAAAAACAACTCAGATACCAAGATAACTCCGCTGTTTGCGGCACATCTGATTGTC
>JAAFGX010000198.1 GCA_010365115.1 Paludibacter sp. | reverse complement strand
TTGTACTCATTTAATTAATATTGTGTTTACTTTGTGGGCACGAGCGAGACGCTCGCGCTAGCATACGCCTAGCATACGCTCAAGCCAGCAGGGGCGATTCTCTAAAACAGAACTCTCCCACAAAACAGCTTTTAGAGAAAACGAATTTTCCGTAATACCACTCCTTGCAAAATTTGAAACACTAATCTTTACTTCACTTTCTTGGTTTTGGTTTGCTGCTTTTGGAAGTGAAATTGCATAACTTGGTAAAGCAATTTTTGATAATGGCGGTTTTGCACTTAGATTGAACCAAGTGAAGAAGAATAGAAATAGAGGGAAAAAGATTTTCATTTAAAGAATGTTCTTTACTTTTTTTTCTAAACGGACTTTTATTAATTTCAATTCTTCTTGCTTCAAATTTTTAACCTCATTCAAATCGAAGCCATTAAGTTTCGCCATACAAAGCAAAAGGCATAATTCGTAAAAATCTTTTTTAGGGATTGTGTTATCTACTCCAGCATAATGTATCCTAACTTCTCTATCTTTTATTTCTTCATCATCAAAGCTCGCTGGTTGGTAACCAAAGGTAATCCAATAATGCTCCTTGGTATAATTATTATTCGATAAAACCGAGTCCATAAATGAGATTAATTCTATATTGCTTATTGCTCCAAAAATTTCTGCTTTGTCGCCATAGCCTAATTTTGAACCATCAGAATAAACAATATTATGTTCAATGTTTTGTATCGGATTTATTCTATCTACAACACCATAAGAAGTGTTTTTTGATAAAAAATTTAATTCTTTATCCACCATGTACTAATTATTTTTTCACCATTCACTTCTTTGTAAAAGCCACTAATATTTCTTCCATTAGCCGACCCTTCAAAAGTTCTTGGTCCATTGATATCAATTTTATTTGGATTATCTATTGCATCTTTGAAGGACTTAAATCCTAAATCTTTCATTGATGTTTCAGGGAAAATTATTGGGTCATAAACAGTTTTCGTATGAGTAGCACCATTACTAACATATTGCCCTGATATAGGATTTCCTTGATTATACAATTGCAAAGTTTTATACTCTACATTTTTAGCTCCATTCACACCCGTTGGGGTCTCGAAAACAACTTCAATTCTACCTCCATTAGAGACTTTTTGTGCATTAAAATTAACTTCATTATGGCATCCAACTATTTTATTTCCATTAAAAGTTGGTTTTCCCGCTCCATTTAGCGTTATATCATCCACGTGTTTAAATGCATCATCAAGTATAGATGTATTGATTTTAAAGCCATTTTTAATATATTCTGCAAAGCTCCCCGCCGTGTTAACATTAACCCCATCATCAATTTTAGATAAACCTTCCTCTGTGCCTAAAATTGCAGGGACCCTTTCGCCATCAATATTTAATTCAAGTAACTTATTGCCATTTTCGTCAACCGGAATTGTTGGGTCGTTTAATTGCCTGGCAATATCATCTTCAATTTTTTTGATTTCACTTGCCGTAAGTGTTTTTAATCTGTCTTTTAACTTTATTTCAAGGTAAGGAATGCCACAGTATAAATTATTAGGCAGTTTAAATTCTATTCTTTCGGCAAATTGAACGGTTTCCCGCAATGCAAATTTAAACGCTTTTCCCGAAGTATTCAAAACAGGTTTAATAACTTTTCCTGCTAATTTAGACACTTTACTTATAACTGCTCCAACAGCATCAAGTTTATCAAGGGTTTGGAAAAAAGTAGCTAATCCTTTTGCTTCTCCAGCTCCATAAAAACAAGATACAACTATGAAACCAACTTCGCCCGTGCCATAAGAAACCATACACGGGTTAGCTGTATATTTATTCCATTGTTCATCAGCAAGGGTTTCAATAGTTTTCCATTCCAACTTCGAAAATGCTTCAAACAGTTTTGTTCTGGTTTTATCCTCATTGGTAATTAACTTAATAACCATAGATCCACCTTCTGGAATGCCTCCAACAGCACCGACACATCCGTTCCAAATACCACAAGTAAAAGCAAAACTTGCTCTACTAGAAGAATACTTCTCGGTGTAAGGGTTTTTATTGGTAGCTATACTAGTTAATTTATCATTAAGGACTGTTAATGTAGCATACGAATAAACTTCAGCTGGAAAGGAGTTATAATCCGCTACATCTGGATTATAGAAACGTTCAGGTATTTTGGCTTTGCCAATAAGACCCGATAGACCGTCTAACATTGCTGATAGTGGGTTAAAAGCATTGTACTTCCCTTCAAACTTAGGTAATACTTCTGCCATAAGAGATAGGTACTTGTTCATCTCAGAGCTAGCTCTTCCTTCTATTTTATCTCCTAAAACGGTTTTCACAGTAGCTTTACCACTGGCATCAAAATCAATCCATAATGCAATTTCTAACCCTTTTAGCTTATCTAAATAATCTGTTACTTCTTTACGTTTAGCAGTTGGTGTTTTGGTATCTGTAAAAAATATTTTGGTGGCAATGCCCGAATCTGTTTTGATACCTGCCATTTGAGAAAGAATTTTATTTTTTTCTTTCTCTGTTATAATAGCCGAGTAATCGTAAACATGACTCTCAGTTGCATTTACATTTACTGAATCTTCTTTGTATCCCTTATTGGCACTTTTTCCTAAATTTTCTAAATAATTGACATAACTAATGTCCGTTCCATTACCGTCTCCATTATAATTACATCCATTGCAAGCGACATAACCCCAATAAGTGGTTCTGTCTTCTTTTTCACGTCTAAAGTTATCTTTCGTAACATATTTATCTATAAAGGCACTCAATATTGCAGGATCTTGGGTAGCAAGTTTTTCCTTTAATTCATCAGTATAAATAGTTCGAAGGTATTTATGTCTAGCAATTGATTGATCATTATCGAAAAATAAATAAATTTTACTTTCATTTATTGTTGGCTTACCCGAAGAAGTAAAAACATCCTTTATGTCAGCATCATTAACATATACTTTTCCATTCCATTTATATGTTTTTTTACCACTTATAAATCCGCCAAGGAATCCCTTTTTGGCCAGTTCAAGATAAGCAACAGTAATTTCGCTTCCATTATTAACAAAACTGTAATCAGGAGCAATACCAAAACCTCCTGCCAATGCCCCATCCGGATCATTCTGAAACAAATACGGTTTCCATCCGCCACCGTGAATGCTTTGCCAGTTGTTGTGGTCTAACTTGGTTCCGTCGGCATAATCCATTAACAATGTGGTGCTGCCTTTAGTCGTTTTAAACTCGGTAAAAGGGTGCTCTAGTCGTAACGCTCCGTGTCTTCGTGTGCTAATGTGTGATTTTTATTGTCAAAAATAAAACCATACTGGCGTCCTAATGGCATGAAACCGTCGACTCCGTTATCAGCGGTACTGCCTGTATAAAGCATGTAATACGTTTCCTTATCATAACTACTACCAAGAGCTTTCCGGATTGCAGTAGTAATGCTTGTTTGATCCAGGGTATAGGTGTTCAAGAGATCACTAGAACCACAAATTATTTTATTAGGTAAATTGTCAATTCTTATATTCTCCTCTTTTACACTAAATCGCACTCCTGCTTTATTGTAAATGGTATTTAGATCTTCCGCTGCTTTTGCTGGTATTGCGGTACCATTTACACTTACCAAAGTAACATTTATAGGTTTTTGTGAAAGATGCCAAATGTTTACTTTACCAGCAATGTCATCCTTGGCTTTTGGTTCTTCCGTTTTTTGGGTTGTTGGGCTTACCGTGGCAATAATACTTTCTTTAGCAAAGTCAAAAGTTTTCTGGATCGTGATTTTTGCCGTTGTAGCGTCTATCCATTCCGTTTCAACCTTTGCGCCTTTATCGGTTTTAAAAACGATGTTGTCCTTGGTTTTTCCGTTTTTGAAGGTGGCTTTGGCAATAAAAGTCTCTTCCCCGT
>JAAFGX010000050.1 GCA_010365115.1 Paludibacter sp. | reverse complement strand
TCTACCATCTAACATCTTGGCTCTTGGTTCTTGGTTCTTTTGTACATCTTTGCTCTTGTTTCTTTTGTCTACCATCTAACATCTTGGTTCTTGGTTCTTTTGTACATCTTTGCTCTTGTTTCTTTTGTCTACCATCTAACATCTTGGCTCTTGGTTCTTGTATCTTTGCTCTTGTTTCTTTTGTCTAACATCTAACATCTTGGCTCTTGGTTCTTGGCTCTTTGCTCTTGCTTGTCCAGGTTAAGGGATATTAAAGTCGGCCATCCACCCATCGTCTGTCTATCACCGCTTTAGTGTCGAAAACTACTGCGCCACTTTTGTAAAACTTCTCAAAATCAATTTCTTTAAAATCGTCATGAGCAACAGCCAATAATACTGCTTCGTAATTTTTACCGGCATCTAATTCGTTGATAATGTCTACATTGTATTCGTGTTTTACTTCTTCGGCAGAAGCCCATGGATCATAAATATCCACTTTTGCACCAAACTCGCAAAGTTCATGATAAATATCAATTACCTTGGTGTTGCGAATGTCCGGACAGTTTTCTTTGAAGGTGACACCGAGCAACAATACATTTGAACCCAAAATTTTATGGTCTTTATGTATCATAAGTTTCAATACTTTATTAGCAATAAACGGAGCAATGCTGTTGTTAACATGGCGACCCGAAAGGATAACTTGAGGAACATATCCGAGCGATTCTGCTTTGCTGGCCAGATAATACGGGTCAACGCTGATGCAATGTCCTCCAACTAAACCTGGACGGTATTTTAAAAAGTTCCATTTTGTACCAGCTGCTTCTATTACGTCATTGGTATCAATTCCAACTTTATCGAAAATAAGTGCCAGTTCGTTCACAAATGAAATATTTACGTCGCGTTGTGCATTCTCAATAATTTTCGATGCTTCAGCTACTTTCAAACTTGGCGCTTTGTGAGTTCCGGCGGTTATGATAGATGCATATAAGTCATCTACTATGTCAGCAATTTCAGGTGTTGATCCGGAGGTTACCTTTTTAATTTTGGTAAGTGTATTTATTTTATCGCCCGGATTGATACGCTCGGGACTGTAACCTGCGTAAAAGTCAGTGTTGAATTTTAAACCCGAAACTTTTTCGATCACTGGGACGCAATCTTCTTCAGTGCAGCCCGGATAGGTGGTAGATTCGTATATGGCAATATCTCCTTTGCTTATAACCCGACCCAACATACGTGAAGCGCCGATTAGCGGTTCTAAATCAGGCATATTGAAATTGTTGATAGGAGTAGGGACAGTTACAATATATATGTTGTAATCTTTCAAATCTGCTTCATCGTAAGAGAATGATAATCCCATTTCGGAGTTTGATTTCCGGAGAAGGGTTGCTACCTGCAATTCTTCCAAATCGGCTTCAAGCGTATGGTCAATTCCTTGTTGTAATTCTTCAACCCTTGACTGGTTAATGTCATACCCAAGCACTTTGTATTTTTTTCCGAATTCAATAGCTAAGGGTAATCCAACATATCCCAAACCTATAACCGCAATTTTAATGTCTCTCATACGAAATTTTAATTGTTTTTGAAATAATTTCTGATGTAGTATTTATATCAGTTTTGCAACTGTTTATATACGTGACAAAGATACAACAAACCTTTCTAAAAAATTAAAATTCTAGAAAAAAAGTATACTTTATAAAAAAGTGAAATTTAAACTTATCTATCAAATCTATTCAAATTTGGTATTTTTTTGTTTAATTTGTAGTCTAAATCAAATATATGAATAAGATTGAATATTTTCCTCTGGTTGCTGAAGATAGTACTGTTATAGGAAAAGCTACCAGAGTGGAATGTCATTCCGGCACTTTTCTGCTGCATCCTGTTGTACATCTACATGTTTTTAATTCTGCCGGTGAACTTTATCTTCAAAAACGGGCTGAGGATAAAGACATTCAACCAGGTAAATGGGATACTTCGGTGGGGGGGCATGTTGATTTCGGAGAAGAAATAACGGATGCATTGAAACGGGAGGTAAGAGAGGAATTAGGTATTCGGGATTTTGATCCCGTTTTTATTACCCGCTACAAATTTGTTTCTGATAGGGAAGCTGAACTGGTTCATAGTCATTATTGTATTTACAATGGCAATATTAAACCCGATAAAAATGAAATTTCGGAAGGTAGATTCTGGAAAATATCTGAAATAGAAGCAGCCATCGGTAAAAATATTTTTACCCCTAATTTTGAACAGGAATTTATTAAACTGGAACTCTCAAATTTAAAACTTAAATAAATACTCAACGAATTGACTGAAATGAGGGTGTAATTTTCTTTTACTGACTTTTTATCAGTTATTTAACTTGGATGGTCTTGATTATATTTATAAATTTTAAAAAGATAGAATTAGGAATTCTAATATTTTGAATGCAATTTCTAAGTGATAGTACAGTGATAGTACTGTGATTTCTCTGTGAGTTGTCTGTGATTGTAAGTGAATTCTCTGTGATTGTAAGTGAATTCTCTGTGATTTGTAAGTGATTTGTAAGAGAATTTTCTGTGATACTAGAATTTTATAATTGCACTTTTTATTATACCTACGCACCTAAACGATTAAACACATAAACAACCAAACATTCGCTCAATGACTTTAAAAAAATCCCTTCCATCGCTTTTCAATGAGATAATATTATTTACTAAAAATGATTTTCATCCACTTTCGTACATTTATACCATCCTATTCATTTTTAGTTGCATTTTTTTAAATTATAATTTCGGGTTTTATAAAGATATACTGCGCGACACCTATTTCAACGGTACTTCCATGTGGGCTTTTCCGGTTTTTTACGGCTGCATGTATTTTGCTGTGGCTATTCCAGTTCTGTTATTTCAAAAGGAATATAAAACTTTACGGAATCCTCTTTTTTATTTAAAGAGTTTATTTTTTATTGTATTGTATGGGGTAGCAGTCGGCTTTTATGAATACCGCAACTGGGATTTTCCTTCGTTATTCTCAGAAGAAAAATTATTTGTCTATCGTATTTTGTCTCAACTGAAAGGCTGTGCATTTTTTATTGTTCCATTATTTTTAGTCAAAATCATTTTTGATAAAAATATTGATGGACTGTATGGCTTAGCCAGTAATGCAAAGCACATACGAGCTTATCTGGTTCTCTTTTTAATGTTGCTTCCATTTCTTATAGCCATTTCGTTTACTCCGGATTTTAAAATAGCATATCCTCAATTTCGTCCTTGGCTTTATGATGATGTTTTCGGTTTGCCGATATGGTTAAATACACTAATTTTTGAATCGACATATTCACTCGATTTTGTAATGACTGAATTACTGTTCAGAGGGGCATTGGTAATTGGAATGATAAGCATATTGGGTCGAAAAGCAGTGCTGCCAATGGTGGCAATGTATGCTGCCATTCATTTTGGAAAGCCATTGGGAGAAACCATTTCTTCTGTTTTTGGCGGTTACATTTTAGGAGCATTTGCTTATCAAACACGGCATATTTGGGGAGGTGTCATTGTTCATATTTGTATTGCACTGACAATGGAAATAATGGGTTTTGTGCATTATTACATGTTGAAAGTTTAGAGGATTCAAAAAAAATGATTCTAATAATTCTAAACTTTTCTGTAAACCTATTTTGTTACTAGTGTTATGTTAAGTATAAATTGTCTGTTATAATCCTACAAACCTATTCCCCAACTAACTACAAAAAGGATAAGCGACTTCCTTGTCGCTTGAAACATACGGGAAACAAGCGGTTTCCCAACCGCTTGAAAACAACCACCAAGCGGTTAGGAAACCGCTTGTCACCTAAACTGCTTGAAAACATCCATCAAACCTTGTCTCCTTGTTAGCTTGTCTCCTAAAAAAAACGGCTGACCACATTTTATGATCAACCGTTCAATTTAGAGTTGTACTAAAACTATTCGATGTCTATTGCTTCTAATTCAATCATTAACGAATCTTTTGGAATTCTCACTCCAACTTCAACATTAATCTTTTTAATACGAGCTGTAAAGGGCATTTGAATACGATTCTGCATTTTCATGGCTTCAAGAATCAAAAGAGGTTCACCTTCATTGACAATATCACCTTCCTTTACAAAAACATTTAGAATAGTGCCCGGAATAATCGACTGCACATCGAAAGGACTTGGGTTGACCCATGGCTTACGATTGGCATATTTTTTTGTCAAAAGAGTCTTGTATTTGCGCGCAGTTACGGCAAAATCAACATATTCTGGATTTTCTTTTTGCATAATTTAATTAGTTACAAATTACAAATTACAAGTTACAAGTCAGTAAACTTTGTTACCAAACAGTCCATTCACTGAAAATAAATTGTAAGTTGTAAATGATTAAATGGTAAATTAGAATGGTGGTACACCATGTTTTTTAGCCGGACGATAATCGTCTTTGTTTTTAGAAACTTCCAAAGCATGCAACAACATATCGCGGGTTTCCAATGGCTCAATTACGGCATCGATATAACCTTTTGATGCAGCCACATAAGGATTTGCAAATTTCTCGATATATTCCTGAACTTTTTGTTGACGCATTGCATCCTCATCTTCGGCTTCCATAATTTCCTTGCGGAAAATAATATTTGCAGCTCCTTCTGGTCCCATTACGGCAATTTCGGCACTTGGCCAAGCCAGCATAAAGTCGGCACCTAAGTGACGTGAATTCATGGCAATATAACCACCACCATATGCTTTGCGTAAAATAACGGTGATTTTAGGCACGGTAGCTTCAGAATATGCGTAAAGCATTTTTGCTCCGTGACGGATTACACCTGCATGTTCTTGATCAACGCCCGGTAAATAACCCGGCATATCTTCAAGTGTTACAATTGGTATATTGAAAGCGTCGCAAAAACGAATAAAACGAGCTGCTTTGTCAGAAGCATCGCAATCCAACACGCCGGCCAGATACATTGGTTGGTTGGCAACAAAACCAATCGTTTCACCGTTCAAACGACCAAATCCGATAACGATATTGGCAGCCCACAATTCATGAACTTCAAGGAATTTAGAATCGTCGGAAAGTGCCAGAATAACTTCACGAACATCGTAAGGTTGTTTTGGGTCAGCCGGAATGATGTTCTCGATATTTCTATTTGATTTCGGTAACTTAGGCTCAACGCGGTCTGCTTTTTGTTGATTGCTGTGAGGTAACAGCGTAACCAATTCTTTGATTTGTTCGAAACATTCCATTTCGCTCAAAGCGTAGAAGTGAGCATTACCTGTTATTTCGGCATGAACACGAGCTCCACCTAAATCTTCTTGTGATATTTTTTCACCTAATACAGTCTCAATTACATTTGGACCGGTTATAAACATTTTAGAAATATTTTCAACCACAAAAACGAAGTCGGTAAGAGCAGGAGAATAAACTGCACCACCAGCACAAGGTCCCAGAATAACTGAAATTTGAGGTATAACGCCCGAAGCCATTGTATTGCGATAGAAAATTTCGCCATAACCTGCCAATGCGCCAATTCCTTCTTGAATACGAGCACCACCCGAATCGTTTATCCCGATACATGGTATTTTCATACGAAGTGCATGGTCCATGATTTTGGTGATCTTACGAGCATGTTTAAGTCCTAACGAACCTCCCATAACTGTAAAGTCTTGTGCGTAAATACAAATTGGAGCACCGCTCATTGTTCCGGTTCCGGTAATTACACCATCACCGGCCAATTCTTTGCTTGCCATTCCGAAATTTCGCTCTTCGTGTTCAACGAAAAGGTCGTATTCGTGAAATGAACCGGCATCTAACAATGCAAGGATACGATCACGGGCAGTCATTTTACCCATAGCTACTTGTTTCTCGATAGCTTTGTCACCACCGCCTTTTTCAATAATAGCTTTTTTTTGTCGTAATGCCAGAATGTTTTTCTTTAAAGTCATAAAAACTTTTTTTTAATTAAACTTAAAAGTAATAAACAGCAAAATATGCTGCTTGAATATCGGGCGCAAAAGTAACACTTTTATTATTAAAATGTGCAGTTTATGATATTTACTTTTTCTGTGTTATGTATAACTAAATGTTGTTCAGTAATTTTAGTATATTATTACGGGTAGAATTGAATCCGGGAGAATAATCTTCCTGAACCACATTTTCAAGATGGGCTTTCAGTTCGGGTTTGAAATCGGGTTCCATTTGGCAAATTCGGTATAACATTTTCATCGAATAGGCCTGCACGGCAATTGGAAATCGTGGTGAAATCATCCATTCGAAGCAAGCATTAATTAACTCAACCGAAATAGGATTGGGTATTTTCAGATTAAACAGAATGGATATGCAACCTCGTTGTAATCCTCCGTGGGATGCAAAAATTGCAAGGTTAGCAAGTTCAATGAATTGTCTTTCGGTGAACCATTCCGGCATTTTTTCGCTTATTTTCTGACAAGCCCAGGCAGCTCGCCATGCCACTTTTATATCGGTATCGAAAATTAAGTTGTAAATAACTTCGAAATCGGATGGATTTGCAAAAATATTTTCAACCAACTGATCTACAAAGTGTTTGGAAAGTGGTCTTAAAAGGTGTTCTCTGTAATTCATAGATAGAAAGAATACTTAATAATTGAAGGTGAGCCAAATACAATTTGAATACTTCTTTTTCCACTTTATTTATATGTCTAAAACAAGAGAGGTTAAGTGATTTTTATTTAAAAACGATATCCACAATTACATCAACTCCTACTTGCTTGTTTAATGAATTTTTTATTTTCTCCCGCGAAAGAAATAAATCGTGCCGAAGTACTGAGGAAGTCAAGCTTACATACAATACTCTGTTTTTGATGTTTAAATTAGAAGTGTATTGAACAATATTACTCCCCAGAACCAACGGCCAAGCCTCTATCAACCGTTTTTCATTCAGAGGTTTGTCCAAATGCTGTTCCTTCAATACTTGCCGTATAACATCGCTCAATAGTTCTGTATTTTTTTTTCGCATGGACTAATTTTCAACTTATAATTTGACTAAACACTTACTAAACTATTTACTATAAACTAATTACTATAAACTATTTACTATAAACTAACTACTATAAACTATTTACTATAAACTATTTACTATAAACTAATTCATCTCAATTTCAAGACTTGTCCCACTTTTGCAGCCTGAGAATAATCCATCAAATTTAATTTATACAAACTTGCTGTTTTAATTCCAAAGACCTGAGCAATGCTGTACATTGAATCACCCGCTTTGATGATATAATTATCAAAGCCCTTCAATGCTTTTCTTTTCTTGTACGAAATATACACTCGTGTGCCAGGACTTAATCTAGTTGAAAGATTGATTTCATTATATGTGAGAATGCGTTTCTCACTAGTATTAAATTCATCGGCTATGCTTTTATAAGTATCTCCGGGAAGCGATTTTACGAAACGTACTCCATTTGCTTTCAAAACTTCATGATTCTGAGATGCATTAATCGAGCCCATTGAACCATAATAATCTCCATTTGCCGATTTTGAAGAAGAATTGTTTCCAGTTGTGGAATTATCAGCAAGATAAGTTTGTGTATCGAATTTTTGCAAATTGTAGTTTTCAATTATGGAAATAAGTTTGAAAGCATAGGAAGGATCTGTTGCGTATCCAGCTCTTTTCAATCCAAAAGCCCATCCTTCGTAGTCGGTAGGTTTAAGTTGAAACAAGGATGCGTACCTTGTTCTGTTTCTCAAAAACAATGCGTGATCTTCATAAGAATCAAGTACTTGATTGTATTTTCGGAAGCATTCGCCCTTTTCGTCATCATCATGATATACTTTCTCACCCGCCCAATCGGTACATTTTATTCCAAAATGATTATTCGAAGCTTTCGACAGCTCACTTTTTCCGGCTCCCGACTCCAGTAATCCCTGAGCCAAAACAATGCTGGCTGGTATTCCATGTTCTTTTTGTTGCCGAACAGCAATTTGATGGTATTGATCTATATATAATAAATAAGACTGGTTTTGAATCTGTGAAAAAGTTAATAGGCTGAATAGTAAAGTGCTAAACAAAATAATGCTTCTTAGTTGACTTTTCATCTTGAAATTTTAAGTGGGTAATTTGCTACAAAATTAAAACTAATTAGTGAAAAAGCAGAATTTGAGAGGAAAAATTTATATTTTTGTCAAATTATAAGAATGTAAAATAGATAATTAAATGATTTATCTATTAAAAATGTACTGAATATCAGTATAAAAATTCTAAGTACAAGATATAAATATAAAAAAACATGCAAAAGAAAACAGTTGAAACCAGTTACACTATTTATAATTTCGACGAACTAACAGTTTCATATCAAAATTTAATAAATAAAGCCAAAGAGCAAGTTACAAAAGCTTACGCACCCTATTCCGGATTTCATGTAGGAGCAGCCCTAGAGCTCGAGAATGGTGAGGTATTTGCCGCTAGTAATCAGGAAAACTCAGCATACCCTTCCGGGCTTTGTGCCGAACGCGTTGCCATGTTTTTTGCAAATGCGCAGTTTCCCGAAGTTCCTGTAATAACAATTGCCATAGCAGCTTTTACAAAAGGAAATTTTATGCTTGAACCTATTACGCCATGCGGTTCGTGTCGTCAGGTTTTACTCGAAACAGAAATGCGTTTTGAGAAAGATATTAATATTTTATTGTATGGTACACAAAGTATTTTTTTAATTAAAAATGTGAAACAATTATTGCCACTTTGCTTTGAAAAAAGCAGTTTGCAGGGTTAATTAATAAACATAAAGCCTTTTTTTGGGCTTTAAACTTGCATTTTACAATAATTATTTCTATCTTGCGAACGCAAAATTAAAATGTGAAAATATAAATAATTTTGTATTTGTATTTTATTATTAACATTTATGAAAAGAACAAAATTCAATATTGAATATCAATTACGCACAGCATCAGTTAATATTTTATGGAATTCAATAAGTACACCTTTGGGACTTTCCGAGTGGTTTGCGGATGGTGTTACAGTAAAAGAAAATGAATACACATTTAGTTGGGACCAGAATGATCAAACAGCCATCTTTATTGAATCTAAAACAAATGATTTTATTCAGTTTCGATGGGAAGAAGATATTGATACCGACTGTTATTTTGAACTTAAAATTGTTAGGTTACATGTAACTGGTGAATTAGCGTTGCTAATTACCGATTTTGCAGAACCAAATGAAAAAAATGATTTGATTATGCTCTGGAATAAACAAATTGAAGTATTAAGGAGAAAAACCGGAATATAAAACATTGAAAAAACAATATAAAAAAGACCGTTCAACTTAATTGTTGAATGGTTTTTTTGATTTATTAATAGTTTTGGTTCTTTAAACTATTTTGTTATACCAACTGTACATTTAAAACAGTCCAAACTGTACTAAATGTCTACTGTTGTTAATGCCGATGCTTTCTAACAATTAGTACAATAAGAAGAACTTGCCAGCGGCAGGCAGGGTCGACATTGGACTATATTGTTTGTGCAATCTGTATTAAACTATTTTCGCTTAACAAACAATTGATTATTGAACTTTTTGCAGTAATTTTGTTGTTTCAAAAAAACAAGCATGTTTAAAATTAAAAAAATCGATTCATACGTATTTAAGCACTTTATTACGTTGTTTTTGATGACTTTTCTCATCTGCATTTTTATATTGCTGATGCAGTTTTTGTGGAAACATGTGGCCGAACTAGTAGGAAAAGGGATTAGTTGGTCCGTTTTAGCAGAATTTTTCATTTACGCAGTTTTTTCATTAGTACCAATGGCATTGCCCTTAGCAATCTTATTGGCATCAATTATGACGTTTGGAAATTTAGGTGAAAATTTCGAACTTACTGCAATGAAAGCGGCTGGAATATCACTTTTTAGAATTATTAGGCCACTTATTTTATTTATATCATTCGTATGTGTAGGTGCATTTTTCTTCTCCAATTATGTATTACCCGTTGCCCAAACTAAGCTCTGGACTCTTATTTTTTCATTGCGACAGAAATCGCCAGAATTTGATATTCCAGTAGGGGAATTTTATGGTGGAATCAGTAATGTGAACATTTATGTAAGGAGTAAAGACAAAGGTTTATTGAAAGATTTGATGATTTATGATTACTCAGATGGTTTTGATAATGCCACAGTTATGGTCGCCGATTCGGGTCGAGTTCAGTTTTCGGTCGACAACAAATATCTTCTGCTGTCGTTATACGATGGCGAGAGCTTTGAAAATCTCAAGAAACAAAGAATTAATAATTCATCAACGAGTATACCCTATCGTCGGGAAACCTTTAAATTAAAAGAAATATTGCTCGATTTTGATACTGAATTTAATAGGTATGATGAGTCCCTTCTTCAAGATCAGCATGTTAGTAAAAATATAAAACAATTATCACAATCAATCGATTCTGTTAGTAAAATATCAACTCAACGCAGCATTGAGCAGGGTAAAGAAGTAGTTCGTCAACATTATTTTGGGCGGGAAAGTGGCAGTAATTCAACGTTTGACAGTACAAAAATTGACTTGATAAAATACAATACTGATACACTTTTTGTTTCGTTAGATCAGGCATCAATGATCAGAGCAACAGAAATTGCTTTGGAACGTGCGCGCACGATGAAAGAATTAATCGGGAATAATAAAATGATGTTGGATGAACCGGTTATGTATGTTCGACGACATGAAATTGAATGGCATAGAAAATTCACACTTTCATTCGCTTGCCTTATTTTCTTCTTTATTGGTGCACCCTTAGGTGCTATTATTCGCAAAGGAGGTTTAGGTGCTCCGGTGGTAATTTCTGTCATTATGTTTATAATTTATTATATAATTGATAATACCGGATACAAAATGGCCCGCGAAGGACTGTGGACTTCAATTGAAGGTATGTGGCTTAGTTCAAGTGTGCTGTTGCCTGTTGGAATTTTCCTTACGTATAAAGCTGTGATGGATGCCACATTACTTAATCCGGATCAATACGTAAAATTATGGAAAACATTAAAAAAACGGTTTATATCTTTGAAAAATGGATCTTCAAATCATGAAGATGTATAAAAAATTTAACTGGTTTAAACACAATACAAAAACTAATAATATTGACCCGATAATAAAATTAAAAATGAAATCAACATTAAATAATATTGAAGAAGCATTACTCGACATTAAAGATGGTAAATTTGTAATTGTAGTAGATGATGAAGATCGTGAGAATGAGGGTGACTTTGTGTGCGCAGCAGCAAAAATGACTCCTGATATGATTAACTTCATGATAACTCACGGACGTGGTTTGGTGTGTGCTCCAATTACCGAAGACAGATGCAACGAGTTGGAACTCGAAATGCAGGTTGATAAGAATACTTCCATACATTCTACGCCTTTCACTGTAAGTATTGATAAACTTGAAGGATGTACGACCGGAGTTTCAGCTGCCGACCGTGCTGCTACTTTCCAGGCATTGGCTGATACCACTTCGAAACCCGAGACATTCGGTCGTCCTGGTCATGTTTTTCCTCTACGTGCAAGAAATAAAGGTGTTTTGCGTCGTGCAGGTCATACCGAGGCGGCAGTTGATTTAGCCCGTTTGGCGGGACTTTATCCTGCCGGAGCATTAATCGAAATAATGAACGAAGATGGCACAATGGCACGATTGCCCGATTTATTCAAAATAGCCAATAAATTTGATATTAAAATAATCACAATTAAAGATTTAATTGCTTACAGGCTTAAAAGTGAATCGTTGGTAGAAAAAGGCGTGAAAGTAAATATGCCAACAAAATATGGAGATTTTAAACTGATTCCTTTTCGTCAGATTTCCAATGGTATGGAACATGTAGCTTTAATCAAGGGTGAGTGGGCAAAAGATGAACCGGTTTTAGTTCGGGTTCATTCTTCGTGCATTACCGGCGATATATTTGGTTCAATGCGTTGCGAATGTGGTGATCAGCTTCATAATGCCATGCAACTAATTGAGAAAGAAGGCAAAGGTGTTGTAGTTTATATGAATCAGGAAGGACGCGGAATTGGATTAATGAATAAAATTAAAGCTTACAAATTACAGGAAGAAGGCCTTGATACCGTTGATGCCAACATTCACCTTGGATTTCAAGCCGATGAACGTGATTATGGTGTTGGTGCTCAGATTTTAAGGGAAGTAGGGGTCTGTAAAATTCGTTTGATAAGTAATAACCCTGTAAAGCGCATTGGTTTAGAAGCTTATGGTTTGTCAATTGTAGAAAATGTGCCTATCGAGATAGTTCCAAATAAACACAATGCTTTTTATATGGAAACAAAAAAAATCCGTATGGGACACACGCTGCGAAATGTAAAAGGAGAAGAGTAATATTGTAATATTTCAAAAATAATAATTGTGATGAAAACAGCATTAATAACTGGAGCTACATCCGGTTTTGGACGAGCAATTGCTTTGCGTTTAGCAGCACTTGGTTATCATATTATCATTACCGGACGAAGAAATGAACATCTTCAGGAGCTTAAAAATGTGTTGGTTGACGAATTTTCAGTTGACGTTCATACGCTTTGTTTTGATGTGCGCAATAACAATGCCTGTACAATTGCAATTCAATCGTTACCGGAAAATTTCAAAAATATAGATTTACTTGTTAATAATGCGGGATTAGCTGCCGGTACATCCCCATTTCAGGAAAGCGATTTGAATGATTACGATCAAATGATTGATACAAATGTAAAGGGATTGCTTTATATGACTAAATTAATTGTGCCGGGAATGATTGAAAAACAATCCGGCCATATTATCAATATCTCATCCATTGCTGGTATTGAAGTTTACCCGAATGGAAGTGTGTATTGTGCTTCCAAGCATGCAGTAAATGCTATAACTAAAGGATTGCGAATTGATCTGGTAAAGTACGGCATTAAAGTGAGTTCGATATCACCCGGTATGGCTGAAACTGAGTTCTCTGTAGTGCGCTATCATGGCGACGAAGAAAAAGCGAAAGCAGTTTATGCCGGATTTACTCCGCTTAATGCTGATGATATTGCTGATACTGTTGAGTTTATTGTTACCAGACCTGATCATGTGAGTATAAACGACATTCAGATTAATCCTTCACAACAGGCAAATACATACATAACACACCGTAATTAATATTTATTATTATTTTTAATATTTTACGTTTATTAAAAATTAAACCATTATTTTCTCGGACATACTTCTTTATTTAAAAAAAATACTCTATTTTTGTGTGTGCTATTTTTTTTAGCACTTGAACGCATTGAATAATTTGTACTTAAGGGTACAAGATTCACTTAAAAACATTGAAAATGAACCCACTTGAATTAAACAAGGAAACTGCAATTGCACCAGGTAAAACTTCTGAAACAGTTGAATTAATTGAAACGACTGAAACAACTAAAATAACAGAAGATGCTGTAATTATTGAATCACATGAGAAGGATTTAGAAACTGAGATTGTAGAACAACAACCAGAAGAAGTGATTTCCAAAATGACAGATCACAACTTCAGTTCGAAATTGGAAATGATCAATGCTTTAAGATTGTTGATTGAAAAAGAAGTAGATGTTGTTAAAGACGATGTGGAAGTTATTAAACAATTGTTTTATAAAAAAACCAAAGCAGAGATAGAAGAAAAAAAGAAATTTCATCTTGAAAGTGGGGGTGAAGAATCAGAATTTGTAGCTGAAAAAGATGAACTAGAGGAAACATTTAAAGCTTTATTAAATGAATTTAGGAGTAAGAAAGCAGCCTTGATGGCACATCTTGAAAAAGAAAAAGAAACAAATCTCATCCAGAAACAACACCTTTTAGAACAGATGAAAGTTTTGGCCGAAAGCAATGATGATGTTTCTGTTCATATCAATGAATTTAAAGCATTGCAGCAGAAATGGAAATCGATAGGTCATGTGCCACAAAGTGCATCTACCGAATTGTGGAAGCAATATAACCTTTATCAGGAATCGTTTTGGGATTTGATAAAAATTAACAACGAACTTCGCGAGTACGATTTCAAGAAGAATCTGGAATCCAAAACTTTACTTTGCGAATTGGCCGAAAAACTTTCTGAAGAAACAGATATTATTTCTGCTTTTCAACAACTTCAGAAACTTCACGAAGATTGGCACGAAATGGGACCTGTTGCCCGTGATTTACGCGAAAAAATATGGAATCGATTTAAAGATGCGTCAACCGCAATTAATAAAAAACATCAATCTTATTTTGATAATATCAGAAAATTAGAAGAGGACAATTATATTGCAAAGAATGCCCTTTGTGAAAAAATTGAAACTTTCGATTTTAGTAATATAAATAATTATCGTGCATGGGATGATGCAACCAAAATTGTACTTGCATGGCAAGATGAATGGAGAGCAATTGGATTTGCGCCACGTAAAGTGAATCAAAAGATTTTCGATCGCTACCGTAAAGCATGTGATGCATTTTTTGCAGCAAAAGGAGAGTTTTATAAGGAAACTAAAAATGTACTTACACATAATTCGGATAAGAAAAAAGCATTGTGCGAAAAGGTAGAAGAATTAAAAGAATCTGTAGAGTGGAAAGAAACTGCTGATAAACTGATACAGTTGCAAAAAGAATGGAAAACAGTAGGTCCTGTTCCTAAAAAAATGTCCGATGATCTGTGGAAGCGTTTTATTACAGCATGCGATTACTTTTTCGAACAAAAAAATAAAAGCACTTCAGGGCAACGCTCCATTGAAAATGAAAACCTTACAAAAAAGAAAGAGTTGATAGCTAAAATTTCAACACTTGAAAAAAATGAGAATTCGGGTGAATCTATTACAACATTGCGTTCATTGATGGCCGAATGGAATACACTAGGACATGTGCCTTTCAAAGAAAAAGATAAGATATATAAAGAATACCGCGAAGCTGTTGATAAACAATTTGAAGCGTTGAATGTAGATTCAGCAAACCGACGCATGGACACTTTCAAGAATAATTTGAAAGATATAAGTAGCAAAGGTGAAAATAAAGTGTTCCGCGAACGCGAAAAATTAGTGAGATCGTACGAACATTTAAAATCCGAAATTGCTACTTACGAAAACAACATCGGATTTTTCACTTCGTCTTCAAAAAAAGGGGGTGGATTAATTAAGGAAATGGAGCGTAAAATTGAATCTTTAAAAGAAGAAACTAAATTGATAGAACAAAAAATCAATTTGATTGACGAAACTATTTAAGAAGTAGAAAGAAAATAATAAAAAATCCTGAGCTTATTGAAAGTTCAGGATTTTTTTTATTCCGGTTTTTCTTTCATTCGCCACAAATATACAATTACTACCAAAGCCATTGTACCACTTAAAATAAACAAGGTTTTTGCTCCGAGGGTATACCAAATAATTCCTGCAAACGAACTGGCAATCATAGTACAAATACTTTGGAAAGCAGAGAATGTTCCAATAGCTGTGGCTGTATCTTTTTTGTCAGAGATATTACTTATCCATGCTTTGGAAATGCCCTCAGTAGCAGATGCATACAATCCGTAAATAAAAAATAACCCCAGAAAAATATAAAGATTTGTATTAATGGAAAAGCCAAAATATACTATTGAAAACAAAGCTAATCCAATCATAAACATACGCTTCAAACCTATTCTGTCTGCCAGTGAACCTACCGGAAATGCAAATAAAGCGTAAACCATATTGTAAAAAATATAAATTCCAATCACATGTGTGTCGTTTAATCCTGCATCTTTTGCTTTAAGTAACAGAAATACATCGGAACTATTGAATAATGTAAAAAAAAGCAGTCCAATCAGTAATTTGCGGTATTCTTCGGGGCTTTGTTTCCAGTAATTTAAAAACGAGAAAAATGAGACTTTTTGCAGAGTAGGAGAGAGGTTGGTTTTCTTTTTTTCTTTCAATAAAAGAGTCGCAGCAATGGCAATAATACCAGGAATAAATGCTATATAAAACAGTGTTATATATTCTTTTGGATGATAATAAAGATAAAGTAAAGCCAATGAAGGACCTATGGCAGCTCCAGTTGTATCCATGGCTCTATGAAATCCAAAGACAGCACCTTTGGTTTTGGAAGTGGATTCGTCGGAAAGTATAGCGTCGCGTGCGCCGGTACGAATTCCTTTAGCCAGTCGATCGGTCGTTCGAACAAAAAAAATCCAGGCAGGTTGGATAAAAAATGCAGTCATCGGTTTTGATATTGCACTTATGACATATCCTATCTGAACAAATGGCAATCGCTTCCCTGATACATCTGAAAGTTTTCCGAAATATCCCTTGCTTAGTCCTGCAACTGCTTCGGCAACTCCTTCCAATATTCCAATAACTACAATAGAGAATCCAATGCTTTTCAGGTAAATTGGCATTACCGGATAGAGCATTTCACTAGCAATATCGGTAAATAAACTAATAACCGATAAAATCCAAACTACTTTAGAAATTTTCTTAAACACAATTTTATCTATTCAAAATTATTAATTCGCCGAATTATATTTTAATTAATTTGGGATTATCTATACTTAATTATGCATTATGAATTATTAATTATGAATTGAATTATCAGTCTATTTCTAATTGTAAACCATTCTTTAAAACATCCAATGCAGGATTTTTATCTGCCAGAATTTTATACCGATCTTCAGGCGTATTGGCGCGTTGAACAGTTGTTTCCTCCATCACTTTAACTGTCATTCTAATAGTAGAATTGTTAAGTTTGTTTTGTAGAAAATCGAGAATGTCAGGTTTTAAACGATTTAATTCCTTCTCCTGTAGCATATTACTTACTTTTACTTCAAAAATAGAGATTGAAGTTTGAACAGGTACTGTGCTAAGAATAAAACTTGTCATTCGCCCTTGTTCAGGTATAGTTTCTGCAAATTGTCTCCATGCTTTTTCGAGTTCTTCGGCACTGAAAGCATTTGTAAGAATTGTCTTCTCTTCTGCTATTGTTTTTTCGTGGGTTGTATCTTGAACGGAGATTGTTTTTTGCCCAGAAATGGATATACTTCCGGGCCGTTGAAAAGTGGGTTTCGAATCCCTTACGGTATCGATTGGTTTTACAACAAATGGAGGTTTAATTGTAGAATCGGACTGTGTAGTTTCAACTTTAATTGCTGTGACTATTTCAGCCGTTTCAACTGATTTTACAACTACTTTTTGAATGCTCGCCGGTTTATTTTCAATTAGTAGGGATTTTTTTTTTTCATCCGTAAGTTGACACAAACGAATTAAAGCCAACTCTACCAGCAGGCGCTTGTTTTTACTCAATCGATAATCCAAATCGCAGTCATTACTGATTTTGAGCGCTTGAAAAATGAATTCCGGAGAGCATAACTGTGCTTGGATTTTATATCGTTCACCAATATCCGCACCAACTTCGAGCAAAGCAATCGTTTCCGGATCTTTGCTAACCAGTACATCCCGAAGATGAGAGCTTAATCCTGTGATAAAATGATGAGCGTCGAATCCTTTGTTTAATATCTCGTTGAAAATCAGTAATGATTTTTGTACATCGCCTTTCAAAAAATGCTCAACTAATCGAAAGTAATATTCGTAATCGAGTACATTCAGGTTTTCAATAACACCCTGATATGTAATATTATTGCCACAAAAACTGACCAGCTGATCAAAAATGGATAATGCATCGCGCATACCACCATCACTTTTTTGTGCAACTACGTTCAAACCATTCATATCGACTGTAACCCCTTCTTTTTCAGCCACCATTTGCAGATGTTTCACCGTGTCGGCTACAGTAATGCGATTAAAATCGTAAATCTGGCAACGCGATAAAATTGTAGGGATAATTTTGTGTTTTTCTGTAGTTGCCAATATGAAAATGGCATGAGCAGGAGGTTCTTCCAGAGTTTTTAGAAATGCATTGAAAGCGCCTTGTGAGAGCATATGAACCTCATCGATAATATATACGCTGTATTTTCCAATTTGAGGTGGAATGCGAACCTGATCGGTGAGTGAGCGAATATCATCAACACCGTTATTAGATGCTGCATCTAACTCATGAATATTGTAGGATCGTTGATCGTTAAACGAAACACACGATTCACATTCGTTACATGCTTCAAAATCGGAAGTGAGTTTTTGACAATTAATAGTTTTGGCAAATATTCTGGCGCAGGTTGTTTTGCCTACTCCACGGGGACCACAAAATAAATATGCATGGGCCAGATGATTGCTTTTTATTGCATTTTTGAGAGTTGTAGTTAATGAAAATTGACCAACAACTGAATTAAATGTGGACGGGCGATACTTGCGGGCCGAAACTATGAAATTATCCATATATAGAAAATTATTTCTGCTTTTGAATGCAAATATACTGAAAATATTATGTACATTTCAACAAAAAAAAAGATTTCTCAAAAAAAAGAAGGTTCAGAAAAAAACCTTACCTTTGCCCATCTCATTTACAATAATGCGTTATATTATTTGTAAATAATTAACTAATAACTCCTAACTTATTTTATTATGTCATTTATCAGTAAAACAGGAAATAAACTCAAATTGATATTTTTAAATAAGTATCTCATTGTTTTTGTTGTTTTTATGGTATTTATCACTTTTTTCGATGAACATAATTTAATTAACCGTTGGCAAACTCATCAAAAAATTAGTCAGTTGGAGGACGAATTGAAATTTTTTCAGGAGGAGATAAAAGCAACAAGGCAGAAAAAAAACGAGTTGGAGTCAAACAATCAGAATCTCGAAAAATTTGCCCGTGAGCAATATCTCATGAAAAAAGAGAACGAAGATATTTTTATAATTAAAGAATGATGAATAAAAAACTTTCGCAATTATTTTACCTTGCTGCTAGTTCATTTGCAGTTTTTGGTGCTGTAGCACATTTTTTAGAGCATTTTTATGCTCCCTACTTATTTTCTGTAGGAGCAGCAATGTTTATCATAATTCAAGCTATTCATGTTTTTACTATGCCCGATACTTCTATGAGAGAAATGCGACTGGCACGAATTGGATTATTCTCCAGTCTTTTATTGGGTTTATCGGCCTATTTTATGTTTACAAATTCTAATCTTTGGGTAATAGCTCTGTTAATTTATGCACTTACCTCTTTTTTCTTATCCTATAGAGGTGAATAATTAAATATTTAGAATGTATTTATTTTATGCTAAAAGGCGCAATTCTCATTTCTGAGAATTGCGCCTTTTAAGTTTTGTTTTATTTGGTTATTTTTTGTCGCAACGATCGTTTAATAATTTAGTTATTTCAGCAGTAATGTCGTATCCTTTAGCAGCATATAAAATATTATCACTTGAAGTATTGCTGATAATCATCTCGTATTTGTTGTCTTTGTTATAATCTTTCATAAATGCATTAATAGTATCACGCAATCCTTCGCTCATTTTTTGTTGAACCTGCATCAGTTGTTGGCTAAGTTTCCCATCCAATTCCTGCAATGCTTGTTGTTTCTTCTGCAATCGCAATTGCTCCTGTTCAGCACGTTCACGACTTAGAAATGCATTGTTTTCCAATTTACGTTGAAATTCTGCCATTTCTGCTTGGAGTTGACGTGCCTGCGTGTTAATTGTAAGGCGAGAATCTTCCTGTTTTTTAATTAGTGACTCATTTGCTTCTTTTGCAAATGAGTAATTTAATAATAAAGAGTCGATATTGATATACGCAATTGGCAATTTATCAAAACCAACGGGATCTTTTCCCGAAATAACTTGTTTATTGACTGCTGTTGTCTTATTACCTAAAACAAGAACAAACAGAACAATTACTGCAATTGCCAAAAAGGCATTTAAAATGAGTGATAAATTTTTCATTCGCTTTTATTTAATAATTATCTTTTAAATCAGTTATCATGTCATCAACATTCATTCGTTTGGTTTTTTGGGCCTGTCGATCTTGTGTGGTTGCACAGTTTATTCCTTTGTCACGTAATGTTTTATTGCCTCCAATATGAAAATTAGGAAATTTCCCGTCTTTTACGAAAAATATTCGCAATCCTAATAGCATAATCCCTATTGCGAGGAGTACAGCAGATATAATAATTGCATAAATCATATTACCTTCAATTATAATTCAACTGCAAAGATAATTTTTTTAGAACATATCGATACTAAGCGCTATCAATTTTTAGGAAAATGAATGTTTCGTTATGATTATTAACGTTTTTAAATGTGATTTTTGTTAAATATTGCAGGATGGTATAATTTCTCTATTAGAAACTGTAAAAAACTTACAATGCTATTCAATTCAAATAAAAAAACCGAATTGAATAAATTCAATTCGGTTTAAAATAGTAAAAAAAAAATTAATACCTTTCTGAAACTACTTTCCAGTTAACTAAATCCCATAATGCAGCTACATAATCGGGACGACGGTTTTGATAATCAAGATAATAGGCATGTTCCCAAACATCAAATGTAAGAAGTGGAGTTAACCCACGTGTTATTGGATTCCCAGCGTTACTTTCTTTTACGATTGAAAGTTTACCGTCAGCATCTTTTACCAACCATGCCCAACCGGAACCAAATACCGAAACGGCAGCTTTGTTGAATTCAGTTTTAAACTCTTCTAATGAATTCCAGCTGGCATTTATTGCTTTCACTAGTTTTTCGGAAGGAGCTGATCCTTTTTCAGGCGTTAATGAGAAGAAATAAAAGGTGTGATTCCAGATTTGTGCGGCATTATTAAAAACTGGACCATCCGATTTTTTTATGATTGCTTCCAGGTCGGAGTTTTCAAATTCTGTTCCCACCACTAATCCATTTAAATTGTTTACATACGCCTGATGATGTTTTCCGTAATGAAAACTAATAGTTTTCTCGCTAATAACAGGTTCTAATGCATTGTGAGCATAAGGTAATTCTGGCAATGAAAATTTCATGATTGTAATGTTTTATGTGTTAATATTGATAATATCAAACTAATTAATAACTATTAAACGTTATTATTAGCTATTTTGTTTTAATTCTAAGTCGTTTTTTTTACAAATATTTTTAAGACTATTGTTTAGATGCATTTTTCTTATCATCTTTGTACTCCGTTTTAGTCTATGTGCAAATTAGTTGCCAAAAAAACGAATTAAGATTTTACAGCAAATTTATAAAATTAAAACTTCATTATAAACAAATAAATATGAAAAAAACAATTCGATTAATTTTCGCTTTAGCCATTGTAGTCTTTTTTACTTCGGCATGTAAAACTAAACAAAAAGTGGCTGAAATTCCTGCCGGAGCACAAGTAGTTGCAAACGCTCCTGTTAACGAACCCGTAGTAGTTAAATCTCCAAATACTTCTGAAACAGAAGTAACCAGAAACGAGAATTTCAGTTTAGCCGATGGAGAAACGAATATTGATGCACTTAAATTTAAGTATCACGTGGTAGTTGGTAGCTTTTCAAAACAAACTAATGCTAAAGGTTTACAAGCTAATTTGAATTCTGAGGGCAATAAAGCTGTAGTAGTTGTTAACGAAAATGGCATGTTTAGAGTTCTAATTGCATCATTTAATGAGTATTATCAGGCAAAAGAACGTATTAAACAAATTAATGCTCGTTTTCCGGATGCATGGGTATTGGTAAAAAAATAAAATAAAAATTCTAATGTCAATAAAATAGACTGTGCAATTTTAAAATTGCGACAGTCTATTTTGGTTTAAAAGAAATCTTAGTAATACTATCGTCTTAAATGAAAACTAAAATATTAATTGTTGGACTGGGTGGAGTAGGAGGTTATTATGGCGGATTGTTGGCCAAATGTTATAAAAATGATCCAGAGGTTGATATTTATTTTTTAGCACGTGGTGAGCATCTGAAAAAAGTTCAGGAAAACGGGTTGAAAATAATTACTGAAAATGAATCATTCATTGCTCATCCAACATTGGCTACAGATAATGTTTTAGAGATTGGAAAGGTTGATTATGTGATTATGACAACAAAAAGTTATGATCTTGAATCAACTATTCAACAAATAATACCTTGTATTGACGAAAAAACAGTAATTTTACCGTTATTGAATGGTGCTGATATTAGTTCGAGGATCAGAAATATTTTGCCCGAAAACGAAGTTTGGGAAGGATGTGTCTACATTGTGGGCAGACTTAATGAACCTGGAGTAGTGGAAAGTTCGGGTGGAGTTCACGATTTGTTTTTTGGAGCCGAAAAAGGCTCTAATGACCTTTTGCTATTTATGAATACAATTTTGAAAGATGCAGGAATTAAAGCCAATTTACGGGAAGATATTCGAATGGTTATCTGGAGAAAATTCATTTTTATTTCCGTAACTGCTTCACTCACATCTTATTTTAATGTTGGATTTAGGGACTTGTTGACGGATGTTGAAAGAAAAGCTACCACGATGGCTTTTCTTAATGAAGTGACAAATGTTGCTGTAGCTGAAGGAATTCATTTTGATTCTGATATTATTGAAACAACAGTTCGGCATATTGAGCGTTTACCTTTTGAAACAACTTCGTCGATGCACAGTGATTTTCGTGCCGGTAGGAATGCAGAGTTAGAAACATTGACACAAATTGTAATCAAATTGGGCAAAAAATATGGAATTAAAACCCCGTTATACAAAAAAGTGTTTGAAAGTTTGAGTTTAAAAAAGAAGAAAAAATAGATGAATATGGATTATCAAGGCGAAACAGAATCTTTTAAATACGGTGCTATAGGCAATTGCCGCTCAGCAGCATTAATTTCTGACAAAGGCAGTATTGATTGGTTGTGTTTGCCGGATTTTGATTCTTCGTCGATATTTGCTAAAATTCTAGACAAAAATATTGGAGGACATTTTGGATTTAAAGTAGATAATTCTTATATAATTACACAAAAATACGTAGAACACACCAATATTTTATGTACTTCATTTATTTCTCCTGATGGTGCATTTGACATTCTTGATTTCATGCCACGATATCGTATTGGCGAAAAGAATGAATATTATTTGCCTTCTGAGGTATATCGTTACATAAAAGTGAAAAGTGGTTATCCACGAATAAAAGTTGATTTTAAACCTGCAATGAATTATGCGCGCGACACACCCATTTATACTAATGTGAACAATTGTGTTAAGGTAGCAGCTTCGAAAAATGAATACGACACCTTTTATTTTTATAGCAGTTTAGATTTTGATTCCATCCACGAGGGAAAAGAGATCACTTTGTCGAAAAACGAATTTTTTCTGATTTCGTACAATCAGAAAATGATCAAAATCGATCAGGAACGTGTTCAACTTGAATACGAACGTACAAAAGTATATTGGATTAATTGGGCTAACAGAACAAAAAAATTTACAAAATATTATGATTTAATTGAACGTAGTGTGCTGGTTTTGAAATTAATGTCATTCCATAGAAGTGGCGCTGTATTGGCTGCTTTAACTACCAGTTTGCCCGAGTCGGTAGGTGAAGTGCGCAATTGGGACTACCGGTTTTGCTGGATACGTGATGCGTCTATGTCAATTGAAACATTGCTCAGCGTGGGTCATCAAGGAGCAGCCAAGCGATTTATGACATTCATTCACAATATTTTGAAAAAGAAATCAGATAGTTTTCAAATTATGTATGGCATTCGGGGCGAACGATTACTGACTGAAGAAACACTAGATCATTTAAGTGGATATAAAAATTCAAAACCGGTAAGAATTGGCAACGATGCCTATCATCAGAAGCAAAATGATTCGTTTGGATACTTAATGGATGTAATGTATCAATATTATAAATTTTTTCCGGGCACGTTGGATGAAATTGAAGATATGTTCGAAGTGGTGAAAAATATTGTCAGAACAGTAAGTGCCGATTGGGAAAAGCCCGACAAAGGAATTTGGGAAATTAGAGGAGTAGAACAGCATTTTGTATTTTCTAAAGTAATGTCATGGGTTGCAATGGACAGGGCTAGTAGTATTGCTGAAATATTACATAATGATGATTTCGTAATTCGGTGGAAAATAATTGCCGATTCAATTAAACAGGATATTTTTGAAAATGGCTGGAACGAAAATATAGGAAGTTTTACACAAACTTATGGAAACTTTGAAATGGACTCTTCCCTTTTGTTGTTGGAAGAGTACGGTTTTATTCCAGCAGAAGATGAACGGTATATAAAAACGGTCAATTCTATTTATAAAGCGTTAAATTATAATGGATTGATGTTTCGTTATAATAAATGTGACGATTTTGGATTGCCATCTTCTGCTTTTACAATTTGTACTTTCTGGATGGTAAGAGGATTGTATGTAACTGGACGAAAAAATGAAGCCCAAACGATTTTTGAGGAATTAATTAGTTATTCCAATCATTTGGGTTTATTTAGCGAAGATCTCGATTTTGAAACTAAAAGCCAGTTGGGCAATTTCCCTCAAGCATATTCGCAGTTGGCATTGATAAATACAGCTTTACTATTTTCCGATGAAATTGAACTTTCACGATTTATTCGTCCTTAGTTTCTTTCTCGGCCAATTGTTTTAAAAATGGCAATACCCTTGATTGAATTCGCAGGTTATATCTTGCCACTTCCGAAATATTCCCAATTTTTATAGTGTAAGCAGTAGAAGGTAATTCGCGGAAAGTGTCATCGTCGGTTGTATCATCACCAATGGCAAGAATGAAATCATAATTTTTATCTTTAAGTAAACGTATTGCCTCAGAACCTTTTGTGTGATAGGGCGATTTTACTTCTACAATTTTATTTCCGCGCATAATCTGAAGATTTTGACGTGAACATGGCATTATTAAAGCATCTATCAATTGTTGTTCACGTAATGAAGCAAACCAATTATCGACTTTTCGGAAGTGCCAAACCAATGTAGTCTCTTTTATTTCCAGTTTCGAACGTGGAGTTTTATCTACAAAATTCTGGAAAATATTAATTATTTCATCGTCCCACGGTTCAATTAATTTTTTATTCTCATGCCATATTCCATCTTCTTTAAAATGAGCACCATGCTCTGCTGCCAACGTAATGGGTAAATCTCCAAACCATTTTTCTAAAAACGTTTTATCTCTGCCACTACTTATCGCAATTTTGTTTTTGTGTGAGGATGTCAAATCGGCAAGGATATCTAATAGTTCAGGTGTTGGAGTTGCATCTTCTGGTCGGTTTTGAAATGCAGCAAGAGTACCATCATAATCCAGAATAAACAATCTGTTCTTACTACTTCTGTAATTTTCTTGAATATTCTGAAAAGTTTCAGCATTCATTTTCTCACTATAAAGCGTAGCGTTTTTTTGTTTTATGCTTTCCAATTCTTTTACAAAACCGGAGGCCCATCTGTTTACGTTGTATTTGGAAATTTGTTTTTGCATTACTTCCAGTTTCCGCATTTGCTCTTCTACCGGCATCTCCAATGCTTCTAAAATTGCTCGTTCAATTTCTTCCACATCATTTGGATTCACTAAAATTGCTTCTGTCAATTCTATGGCCGCACCCGCCATTTCACTCAAAATCAATACACCTGGTTTATCTCTTTTTGCAGCTAAATATTCTTTAGCTACCAGATTCATTCCATCACGCAACGGAGTAACCAACGCAATATCAGCAATATGATACATTGCAACCAGTTCGTCGAATGGGAAACTATGATAGAAATAGTATACTGGAGTCCAGTTAATTGTTGAATAGGTGCCATTGATTGAGCCAATAGTTTCATCTATTTTGGTCTTTAAATCGGAATACCTGTCCACATTATCACGCGAAGGTACTATAATCATTGCTAGTGAAACTTTTTCTTTGTATTCAGGGTGTTTTTCTAAAAACAAAGCAAATCCTTTTAACCTGTGAAGAATGCCTTTGCTGTAATCTAATCGGTCAACCGAAAGTATAAGTTTATGAACTCCATAATTTTGCTTCATAATTATGGCCTTTTCCTGAACTTCAGGCTGATTAATTGAATCATAATAAAGATCATAATTTATTCCCATTGGAAAAGCATCTACATATGCAATCCTGTCATTTAAAACAACTTGATCCAATTTAAACCTCAAATCCAATACACGTTCGGCAGCACTTACAAAGTGTCGCATATATTCGTGAGTATGAAAACCTATTAAATCTGCTCCAAGTAGTCCTTTCAAAAGCAAGTCGCTTTCTGGGAGGACACGAAAAAGTTCGTAAGATGGAAATGGTATGTGATGAAAGTATCCAATGCTGATATCGTTTTTCCATTTTCGAAGTAACTGAGGCAACAACATTAACTGATAATCCTGAATCCAGACAATGTCACCCGCGTCAATAATTGGTAAAGCAGCCTGACAAAAAAGTTCATTTACAATTTTATAAGTTTCCCAATATCTGTTTTCATATTCGACAAATGAATAAAAATAATGACATAAAGGCCAAAGTGTGCTATTGCTGTATCCTTCATAATAACCCTGGATTTGCTCTGTTGTTAAAAAAACAGGATGAAAATTTAAGTCATCTAAGTATTTTGTTATGTATTCCTGTTCTTGATCAGTTTCAGCATTTGCTCCGGGCCATCCAACCCAGTGCATCTCAATATCCATTTCCAACGAGTCCAAACCAGTGGTTAAACCTCCTTCACTTCTCACAAATTCAAGTTCGTTATGTTCGTTATGTGATATTTTTAACGGAAGTCTGTTTGCAATAATTATAAGTTTCATTTTTATTGTGGTTTTTATCGTTAAATTCAAATATAATTCATGACGTAATACAAGCTTTAACTTACAAATCAAAATTTGCGAATTATGTCATGTTTGTTTCAAAAGTTTATATAAATATAATGTATTTACGAAGGATTATGTTCAATTCCTACAAATATATTAAAAATTTAATTAAAATATGATAAAAAAAACTGTTTTTATGTTTTTTGCATTAGTATTTATATAGTTAATCCATCAATTTTGATATTTATAAATTCAACTTATTTAGTCTGTTACAATTATATTTTATAGGATTTCCTCTATTTGGGGAGGCTCTATTCTAAAACGTGGTTGATAGTTTGTGTATTCTAAAAAAGCACTTTAGCGTTCTATTCTCTTCTCTTTTTGCTTTTTCACAACAAACAGTCTCGAAACCTAATAATA